>DRJH01000325.1 GCA_011052285.1 Gammaproteobacteria bacterium | reverse complement strand
CGGTTCCCGATCCAATGCCCTGGAATCATGATTCACCCCAAGACATCTTGACTCAAAATAGCAGCTGGCAGTCCGGCCGGCCGTGATTCAATGTGCTAGCTTTTAGCCAGATGCCAACAAGTGCTATCAAGCTCTTTGCATGCTAGCGGAACATCGATTATCGTCCTGGCTAAAGTCCACGGACGCTGCGGGGTGTTTGCCTTTAACTGACGAATCTCGCCCAGAATCACGTGGCGAAAAATGCTATGCGGTATCCAGTCCTGCGAGGAGCGTTTCGTGATAGTTCCAAGGCAACCAGCGCTCGGGATGCTTGGCAACATCTTTCGCGTTTCGATAAAGTTCCGTCAAGAAATCGAACGGATTGATCCGGTTGAGCTGGCACGTATAGATCAAGCTCATCAGCGCATCGCCAACCTGGGCTCCTTTTCGCGATCGGTAAAAGAGGGAATTTCTGCGATGGAGAATTGCTTTTTTCAGCAGTCTCTCGCAGATGTTATTGTCCAGCGGTGCGCCAGCCTGGCGCAGGAACAGCGTCAGCCCTTTCCAATGCTTGAGCATGTAGTTGATGGATTCGCCCAGACCCGAGTTAGGCTCCACTAACCGCTGGTCGAATTGTCGGTTCAACCAGTCATGGAGTTCTTCCATGACTGGGCCGCTTTCGGCCTGGTGGAAACGCAATCGTTCCTCTGGCGATAGTTCTTGCTTGCGCGCGATCGTATCATTCTTGTAAATGACTTTCAACACCTCAAGCACGTACCGGCATTCTTCCTGAAAAATGTCATAGACTTCGACAAATTTCCGACGGCTATGACACATGCAATTGGCAAGTATGGTTTTCAGCTCGCCCGGAAGATTATGGGACAACAGGCCATCGCACATCTGGATCGGTGGTCCGAGCTCTTCGGCACGTTGAGACAACACGTCCTTCAGATTTTCTCCCGCAAGCTTGCGGCTACTGAAAAAAAGTCCAATTTGATGACCTTCGTCCACCGTCGACACAACACCTGTTGTATACAAGCCAGTGCGGTCTTCTCCGACACCCTCGATATCCAAACTCTCTCCGGCCAGAAGGGCTTGTTCAGACCGCTTGCCCATCAGTTCTAAAATTTTGACGGTCGTGTCATCATTGTAGAGTACATCACCTTGGCTCGCAGTCCACACCAAGGTCTGGAATACTGGGACGATTTTATCGTGCATGCCCTCGACGATATCCCACTGGGTCGAGGACGGAACGGGAATGCCCAGGTTTTCTTGCATGTTGTCCAGCCGATTGAAAGGCATTCCCGTTCCATATTTCAATACGCTAATCATGGCCGCGGCAGTTGCGTCGTATTTCTCGGGGCCTACCCCTTCTGGCCTTTTGGCCGTGAAGACCGTACCGCACAGATCGCAGCGAAATTTTTGCAGCGAGTGAACGATACCTCCAAGGGGAGCCTGGCCAATAATCTGAACAAAAACGCCCGATTCGGTCACTTTGTAGAGTCTGCTGCCGTCTTGGCAGTGAGGACATGTATCGCCCACCTTGAGCGATTCGTGAGGCACATCAGTCTTCTCGGCACCAGAATAGGCAGCGGCCCCGTTACGGCCGTGGCCCTTGGCCAATGGCTTGCAAGGCTTGTCGTCCGAGTCGGGTGGGCTACCATCTGGATCCGGCTTGTCGTCCGAGTCCGTGTCGTCATTCGAAGCCGTGTCGTCATTCGAATCTGGAGTGTCCAAGGACGATTCGTCTTGCGAAGGAGATGAGCCATCGGCCTTGTTACCAACCACCGACGAAGTCTTCTCGGTCTTTGAGCCGAAGATCATTTTCTTCAGGCGACTTATCGAAACCTTGCTTTTTTGCAATAGCGCATATACCTGGACATAAGCTTTGATGATCGCCACAACGGTCTTGTAGTCCTGCTCGCTCAAATTTCGCGATTCGGCCCGCTGCAGAATCTCTTCCAGTTCCGCTGCGTCTACCTGAAAGTTTTGATTCTTCTTCTGTTTCATGATCGAATCCATCGAACCATCATGGCACAAGTAGCGTGGCCATGTGCGCTAAGGTGTAACCCCAATCGCGCATCCAATTCAAGAGGAGTTTTTCTTTTGGGCCTGTGGACCAACGGGACGCCAATCTGGCGCTGCGGATGTCTTGCTGGGATTTCCAGCCGAAAAGAGAACTTGCAATTGGTGTGCGGCCAGGGACCGAGTCAGTTCATTGTCGGACGAAGTAGGCCACCATCGAAACTTTCCCTCAGACATCCGCTTTTGACACAACCAATTATCCGTAGAAACAGATTATGCCGAGTGATTGATGTCATATCTAAATGAACCGTAAATAGGGACTTTTGGCAAGCAAAGAAACGGCATAATATTCCTCTTTTCACAATGAAGGGAGGAAAGAATGCAAAATCCATTCTTTGTACGGCCATGGGCGCGAGACCGCTACCGAATCGGACCACTAGACGAATATTTGGACTCGTTCGCGGAATCGCTCAGCAAGGAGGGCTATCGGTACTCAACAGGCCAATTCTATGTTCACGAGGTCGGACATTTTAGTAAGTGGTTGGATCAACAAGGTATCGGTGTCCGCCAAATCAATGGAGAGGAGATCCAGCGTTATCTTCACACACGAAGAAAAAGCGTACGTTCCCGTCTTTCCCGGCCAATCCACCTCTTTCTGCTGCATCTACAAAAGATTGGAATCATTGCTTCTCTCGAAGGGAAAGTTCCCAAAAAACCTTGCGATGCTCTGATTGACAAATATGAGCAGCACCTAAAGCAGGATCGCGGAATTTGCCAGGAGACCATCCGACACCACATTCGATTTGCACGCCAATTTCTTTGCTATTGCTATCCTGGCAAAGCGATGGATCTTTCGAAATTGTCGGCGAAAAATATTCAAAAATACGTATTACACGAAAGTCAAAGAGTCAGTCGAGGATCAGCAAAGTTACATGTTTGTTCTCTCCGTGTCTTTTTCCGGTTTCTGCGATCACGGGGGCATATATCGGTTGACCTCGCTGGAAGTGTCCCAAGTGTACCGACTTGGCGTCTGACTTCGCTTCCGATGACTCTCTCAGCGGAACAAATCAGGAAAATATTGAATACCTGTGATCGGCATTCACCGCAAGGCCTAAGGGATCGGGCAATTCTGCTCTTGCTAAGTCGTCTTGGTTTGCGAGCAATTGAGGTCCTAAGACTAACGCTCGAAGACATCGATTGGGAGGTCGGCTGTATTTCCATCCGATCGAAAGACGGAGAGACGTATCGCTTGCCGCTGCCTTACGACGTGGGGCAGGCCCTGGTTCGATATCTCCGGGATGGGAGGCCTTGCTGCTCGAGCCGCTGTGTATTTGTCCGTTTAGTTGCACCGATCTCCGGATTCGCAAATTCTACGACGATTAGCTCTGTTGCTCGCAAAGCGATCATACACGCTGGTATTCAGTTGCCTCATTTGGGGGCACACGTTTTCAGGCATTCATGTGCTACAGAGATGCTTCGATACGGAGCATCCATCCAAGAAATCGGCCAAATTCTTCGCCACCGCAAAGCAGAGACAACGGCAATATACGCCAAGGTCGATTTTAACCAGTTGAAGCTGATGATTCAGCCTTGGCCAGGAGGGGGATCATGAACGGTTTGAAAAAGGATTTAGAAGAGTATTTAGCCATTCGAAGGGCATTGGGTTACGAGTTGCGTCGATACGAAATTCCACTCGGAAATTTTGTGGCGTTTCTCGGCGAGAAACAGGCCCACTATATAACTTTAAAACTAGCTCTTGACTGGGCAAAACAGTCATCTTCAGACCACCCGAAAACATGGGCCCGGCGGCTCAGTATGATTCGCGGCTTCGCAAAACACATGACTGCGATCGATTCAAGGACAGAAATTCCTCCACTCGGTTTGTTTTCTAACCAGCCAAAAAGGAAATGCCTCCCATACATCTATGCTGATGATGAGGTCCACAGCCTTTTACACGACGCCCGAAAACTACGCCCCACCGATGGGATGAGACCATGGACCTATTCAACCATTTTCGGACTACTTTGGGCTACTGGAATGCGAATCTCTGAAGTACTGAATTTAGATCGATCGGATGTAGATCTGTCCGCTGGATTATTAAAAATTAGAAACACGAAGTTCGGCAAATCTCGTTTTGTTCCCATCCATGCAACGACACAGACTGCCCTCCAATCGTACGCAAGCCGAAGAGATCAAATCTTTCCTTCTGCGAGAACTTCTGCTTTCTTCCTCACATCGGTCGCTACTCGGCCAACTCGTGAAGTCGTCAACATGACCTTCCTGCAGTTGTCCCGTCAGATCGGTCTGAGGACAGCAGACGCCTCCTCAGGTCCGCGTATTCACGACATGCGGCACAGTTTTATCGTGCGATCACTCGTGAATCTTTACAAAAGAAAAATCAGCGATCTCGACCGACAGGTTTACACGCTTTCCGTGTACGTGGGTCACGTAGATCCATCCACGACGTATTGGTACATGACGGCGGTACCTGAATTACTCAGCCTGGCTCGCCAAAGAATAGAACAAAAACAAGGAGTAATTTGATGAGAACTAATTGGACATTTCCGGCGCTGCTTGAATCGTTCTTTACAGAGCGTCTTATGCAACAAAAAAATGCAAGTGAACAAACAATCGCTGCATATCGTGATACATTTCATCTTTTCCTTACATTCCTCAAGAAACGTCTGAGAAGGGAACCATCGGCTGTAGAGATTGAACAACTCAACGCCTCCCTCATTTTTGAATTTCTTGATCACCTCGAAAACGAACGAGGCAACAGTATTCGAACTCGAAATCATCGGCTTGCCGTGATCCGGTCCTTCTTCCGTTATGTTTCTTTTCAAGAACCAAAGCTTGCTAACCAGGCAGGTCAGATACTTGAGATCCCGGTTAAACGCTGGAAACGGGTCAATGTATCTTATCTAACCGCTAAGGAGGTGGATGCTCTGCTTCGAATGCCTGATTGCGGAACTTGTTCAGGTTGTAGAGATCATGCTCTACTGATGTTTGCTGTCGAAACCGGCCTCCGTGCTTCCGAGCTAGTAGGGCTCAAATGCAAGGATATTATTCTTGGAACCGGCGCTCATGTCAGTTGTCAGGGCAAAGGCCGGAAGGAACGGTGCGTTCCTTTGGGCAAATCGCTTGCTTCTGCTCTGAGATCCTGGCTTCGTGAACGTCAAGGGCAACCTGAAGATGCTCTCTTCCCAAATGCTCGGGGCGGATTTTTAAGCCGCGACGGTCTCGAGTACATAATCCGAAAGCACATCACCCTTGCTCAGAAAGAATGCCCATCGCTCAGAAAGAAGCGTGTATCGCCACATGTTTTACGTCACACAACTGCCGTTCGGCTCCTTGAAGCAGGCGTCGACCGAGCTGTAATCGCTTTGTGGCTTGGTCATGAGTCCGTGGAAACAACACAGATATATATGGATGCCAGCCTGAAATTCAAAGAAAAGATCCTTGCGAAAGTTCCACAATTGAAAGGTCGCAGGAAATTTTTCCGTGCTGATGATCGACTGCTCGAATTCCTTAGGGGTCTATAGGCAAATGGCCAAAGATCCGCAGCGAAAAGATATGGATTATGCCGAGCTGAATATTTTGCTAAGAACGTTAAATCGCTCCAAAATTGATTAGTCATCAATCACTCGGCATAATCTGTTTCTCCGGATAACTGGCTTTGCCAGAAGCGCATGTCCGAAGGAAAATTTCGTTGGTGGCCAAGCTCGACCGACAATCGATTGACTCAATCCCTGGCCGCACACCAAT
>DRJH01000324.1 GCA_011052285.1 Gammaproteobacteria bacterium | reverse complement strand
GATCAATCGTATTGCACCACCATCCGGAGTGGTTGATATCTTCGCCGTACCATGGGTAATAATTTTGGTCAGTTGCAGATCGACGACTTCCACCGCAGCAGGTGACACTGAGGCTTTGCCAGACTGAGGCAAATAACCTTCGAGCACAGCCCGAACCTCGTGAACACCGGCATCCACCTCTCGTTCCGGCGGCGATTTCCCAACCACCTTGCCATCAACACTGACTACAGCACCCACAGGCTGGGTTTGTACTGCCAAACTGCGTATCCCGGACCCAGCTTGACCGTGATCGCCTGCGCAGTCCTGCCATCAACGAGCAACAGCTGACCGCCCTGCCGATAGATTGCTTTCCGGTGACTTTTTTCCCGTTTACCGTTGTCCCGTTGGTGCTGCCAAGGTCCACGATATAGGCTTGGTCGTCCAACAGCTGAATTTCGGCGTGAAAGCCGGAGATGCCTTCGTCCTCCAAAACTACATCATTGCCCTTATCTCGCCCGATGGTAATTCTCGGTTTGTCCAGATCCACCTCAACATGTTCAGTATTCTTGAAAACCAGTCTTTGCATCATCGATTCCTCCTGTAGAGATTTCCGGGCAACAGTTTTAAGAGTTCAACACGCGTTGCTCACGGACCCTGTTCCGATTTTATCACGGTTTTTCCGTGATTCTGCACCAGCGAACCCTTATCTGGTTGTTGCGATACTGCTGCGCTACGATCGACTGTGGGAACAAAGAACAGATAGCTGACGAACAGCGCAATCAGCACAATAGACACTACTGAAATGATGATATTCCGGCTCTTGGCTGTCGGGTGCACCGGGTCGGTTTGCGGGTTTATGGCAACAATATTGGTAATTTCCTGGGTTACCACGGGCTCTCGGGTGTCGTGCTCTGACAAGCCACTGGATAACAACACAACAGTAATATTATCCGAGCCACCGTTTTGGTTGGCTTCGGTGATGAGTTGTTCGGCAGCAGCCTGCTCACTTTCCGCAGCCGAAAGTATGTCAGCTATGGTCTGGTCATCCACTTCGCCGGTTAACCCGTCACTGCACAGCAGTAATTTTTGCCCTTCAGCCAAGTGCCCTTGAACCAGGCCCACCTTGATGCTGTCCAGCGCCACTGCCCCGAGTGCCTGGGTAACGATATTTCGATCCTGGTGGAATTTGGCTTCTTCATGGCTTAACATTCCGACATCGATCATCTCCTGCACTACGGAGTGATCATGGGTCAGTTGCAGCAGGCGGCCATCCCACAAATACCCCCGGCTATCCCCTACCCAGGCAACTTCATAATCGTTGTCTATCATCCTGGCGGCCACCACGGTTGTACCCATCCCTGCGCCACCTACACCCCGTGCTGCCGAATCCAGTATCTCATTGTGAGTCTGGGAAATGGCCTCTACCAGGCTGGTCCCCGATTGCAGTAGTTTGGGAATATTCTCCACGGCAATAGCACTGGCAACCTCTCCACAATCGTGGCCTCCCATCCCATCGGCTACCAACCACAACCCCAATTCAGAATTAACGCAGAAATTGTCCTCATTGTGGTCTCGCATACGACCTACATCGGTTGCATATCCACAGATCACAGTATCAATAACAGTGTCCATGTACCAAGTCCCTATAAAAACAAAGAAATATCACTGTGATCCAGGCTTTGTATTGAGGCGCTGTAACCCCGATTTCGCAGATTCATCTCCCTGTGCTGCCGCATATCCATACCAGCGACGTGTCTGAGCCAGATTTCTGGGGACCGCGAGCCCGTTCTCATGCAACCAGCCAAGACTACTTTGTGCCTTGGGATAACCCAAGGCAGCGGATTTTTTGTACCACACCAATGCTTCGCCATATTTTTTGGCATATTGTTTGTTCCAACCTATCGCAAAATAGCTCAACGCCGCTCCTTGATCGAAAATATTTTGCCGGTCCCAGTCCTTTGGCTTATCCCACCCGGAATCTGCGGGATGATTGCGGACCACAACAGTATTACTTGTAGCCGCTAGTGCTTGTGTCATTGCCTGCTCCTTTGCAGCAGAATCACCGGAAACCAGTCCATTTGAATCGCTAAGGTTGTTTCCGAATTGATTGCTTCGCCGCGCCTTTTCTCTTTGTAGCAGCAGTTTGAGCGCTTTAATGCTGCTGTACCGTACATCCACCCTGACCAGCTGGTTCAGATGCCTCTGGGCAAGAGCAATCTTTCCATCTGTAATGGCCTGGGTTGTCAAGTCATTCAAACGGTCAGCAATCTTCCTGATGCCTTTTTGTGCAGAAAGGTTATTCTCATCCACTAACTGCACTTTGTTGAAACATTCAAGCGCATTGCCAGCAGGATTATCCGTAAGCTGATCTTTCTCCAAATAGCCGTAGCAAGTTGCCAGCAAACGAGCCAAGGGGTCAACTTTTTTGCCCTTTTTCTTAACCACGTCGGAGCTGCCAGCAGTAGCCGGCTTACGATTCATTCCGGGCTTGATATCCCCGGGTTGCTCAACAGCAACCATTACCGTCATACCTACACTCGGTTTTCCTTCCGTAACATCAACGGTAAAGCACTTGTCGCTGACCGCACTAACACGGCCTTTACCCGCTTCAATTTCGTCCCCGTCTACTTTCCAGATAATGGTCGCCCGCCAACCGGTACGAACGGCCGAGATTCGATCACTTACCACCTGTAGCCGGCCCTGGTCAAGGGCAATAATCTGCCCTGTAATGGTATCCGCCAGGGACTGCTCGGCAAACAAGAACAAAAATAGCAAACACCACAAGGATTTGGACAGAACAGCAGCGGGCAAACCTATACCTGTTCGCTCGAACAGACCGGTGCGCAGAACCCCAAGCCGTATTCCGGCAAGTAATTCAGTCTTCCACTCTAAATTTCTGCCATTAGAGAACAAAGAAGGTCTCCCTCGAATGACTAAAGTATATCATCCGGTAACACAGAAGCCTATACAGCAAAACAGCCTCCTAGCCACCCCATATTCGTAGTTTCTTGCTGACAAGACACGTCCATCATGCTCATAGCTGAAACAGGTGAGTACAAAAACAGGGTAGATCGCCTGAACGAAGTCACCATCTTCCTATAAAATATCTCACTATGTCACCCAGTCTACCATTGTTTACACGACTCAAAGGGAGGGGCCTTCGCAGCCGCCGGCTTGTTGTGCTGCGACGTTTGCTACTCACTCTGGCGGTATCCATTCAGCCTGTTGCCGCTGCAACACCAGCTTCAATATTGATTCTCGGAGACAGCCTCAGTTCCGGTTACGGCCTGGAACAAGGTAGTGGATGGGTCGCACTGCTGCAGCAGCGCCTGTTGTCTGAAACCCTGCCAGATCATGCCGTGGCAGTGACGATCAATGCCAGTATTAGCGGTGACACTACCGATAGTGGGCTAAAGCGATTGCCCGCCCTACTGCGCCGCCACCAACCGGGAATCACGGTGATTGAACTGGGCGGCAACGATGGCCTGAGGGGATTTCCATTGGCAATCATTGAAAATAACCTCGCTACCATGATCAAGTTGGTCCGCGCTGAAGGTAGTCGAGTTCTGCTACTCGGTATGCGCATTCCCCCCAGCTATGGGCGCCGATATAGCGAAGCTTTTCACAAAATCTACCTGGACCTGCAAAAACAATATCAGCTTGCGTTGGTACCATTTTTGCTGCAGGGCATCGGTGGCCATCCCAAGCTGATGCAGGCCGATGGCATTCATCCGAATGCTCTCGCCCAGGCGATGATGCTGGAGCTGGTATGGCCCGAATTGAACCGTGTACTGAAAAAACAATAGCATACTTTGCGAGCACATCTCCCATGTGGACAGGATGATATACGCAGGTCCAGGCAATATATTCGAGACAGCTCCTGCAACATCCAGACCGACCGAAGATAGGGAAACCCATGGAGGCTGAGGCCGGAATCGAACCGGCGTCCACGGCTTTGCAGGCCGCTGCATAACCACTCTGCCACCCAGCCATGGAATCCACTTGTGCAAAAATGAGGGTTTTTTGCGGTGATCTAATGGAGCGGGAAACGGGGTTCGAACCCGCGACCTCAACCTTGGCAAGGTTGCGCTCTACCAGCTGAGCTATTCCCGCTCGAGGGGCGCCATTGTACTGATCAAATCTTTTGCGTCAAGCCACCCTACAATTTACTTTCCGCCTGCAAAACCACCTTGGCGGCACGCCAATATGCGACCATCGACCACAAAGTTAGACTCCCTGCCAAATACAAGGCCATCTCACCGGCTCGAAATAAGAGACTGTCGGCCGTAGCAGGCTCATACAATAGTACAATGATAGCTGCCATCTGCAACGTGGTCTTGACTTTTCCCAACCTATTGACTGCAACACTGGTCCGGTTGCCCAACTCCGCCATCCATTCCCTCAGTGCAGAAATGGTGATTTCACGACCGATAATGGTTGCCACCACCAGAACAAAAGCAATTTTGCTGAACACCGCATGTTGAATGGCTGGATCAGCGACCAGCATCACCAGCGCCACACTCACCACCAACTTATCCGCTACCGGGTCGAGAAAGGCACCAAATGCCGAATATTGATTCAGATAGCGGGCCATAAAACCATCCAACCAGTCTGTAATGGCAGCGGCTACAAAAATCCAGGCAGCCGCCTGATGTCCCCAGGGTAATGGCAAATAATAGGCCACGGCCAGGACCGGAATCAGCACAATCCTCGTCAGTGTCAGACCATTTGGGATATTGATATGCACAACGCTATATTGTATATCCGATATACTGCATACTGTATTTAAGAGTTAAAGTACTCATTGATCTTTATCGCCAAAGATCGACTAACACCGTCCACACGCACCAAGCTATCCACTCCGGCCCGCTTAATCCCCTGCAAGCCACCATAATGGAGCAGTAATGCCTTCCTGCGCTGACCACCTACGCCGGGAATGGCTTCCAAGGTGGAGGTCTTGCGCGCCTTGCTGCGTCGATTCCGGTGCCCCGTTATCGCAAAACGATGCGCCTCATTACGCAGTTGCTGAGCCAGAAAAAGTGCCGGTGGATGGGATGAAAGTATAGTGGCCGAATCCTGTCCCCACAAGAACAGTCGGTCATATTCTTCCTTGCGGCCCTGCCCTTTTACCACCCCTGCGATCGGAATATCTGATAAGCCCAGGGTCTCCAGTACTTCTGCGGTACGACTCAGCTGGCCTTTGCCACCATCGATCAGCAACAGATCGGGACGTTTGCCCCGGGTAGCGTTAACTTTCCTGAAGCGCCGTTCTATTACCTGGCACATAGCCGCGTAGTCATCACCGGCAGTAATTCCATCGATATTAAAGCGACGATATTCAGCCTTGGCCGGCTGCCCGTCAATAAACACCACACACGAAGCCACGGTCTTCTCGCCCTGTGTATGACTGATGTCAAAGCATTCGATCCACCGCAGTGGTTGATCGAGTCCCAGCACTTGCTGCAATGCCTGCAAACGTTGCTGTACGCTGCTGCTGTCTTGCTGTGCCTTGAAGAGATGTTCACCGGCACTAGTGGTCGACAGTTGCAACCAGTGCGCATACTGACCACGTTGCGGGCAATGCAGGCTGACTTTTTTTTTGCTACGCATGCCCAACATCCGCAGCAATACGGTACTGTTTTCCGGCTTGATTGCCGTCATCACCCGCCTCGGTACGGCTTTATGCAGGTAATACTGTGGCAAAAAAGCTCCCAGAATAGTGCCCCCGGTCTCTTCAAGTTGAATTTGCAGCACAAAATGGCGACTGCCGAGTAATCTTCCGCCGCGAATAAATGCCACTTCAACACAGGCCCTGCCCTTGGCTATCGCTACCGCAAAAATATCGGCTTCCCCACCATTTTTAAGGCCCTGATGACGACTTTGAATCACCTGCAGTGCACTGATCTGATCACGACAGGCCAGTGCAGTTTCGTAATCCAGCGCTGCCGCAGCCTCTTCCATTTTCTCCACCAAAGTCCGGTGCAGACTGCGATTGCGCCCTTCCAGAAACATCCGAACATGCCGCAGATGCTCCTGGTACTCCGCATCACTGACCAGACCGACACAAGGCGCACAGCATCGCTTGATCTGATACTGCAAACAGGGCCGGGTGCGATCTCGGAATACACTATCTTCACACTGGCGCACCGGAAACACTTTTTTCAGTTCAGCCAGGGTTCTGCGTACGGCTGTAACTTGCGGAAACGGCCCGAAATAGCGCCCAGGCTCCTTGCACGAGCCGCGGTAGAACGACAGCCCCGGATAAGTATGGCTGTCATCAAGACGGATATACGGGTAACTTTTGTCGTC
>DRJH01000323.1 GCA_011052285.1 Gammaproteobacteria bacterium | reverse complement strand
ATCGATGGTCCACAAAGTGTGGTCTGGGATGAAGCAGAGAACCGTCTTCACGCCCAGAAAGCTCTGCTGGAATTCCTGATGACCTGAAAGACCGGGGACAGCGCAACAATTATTCAGCGCATTGTTTTATTAAATCTGGCGATATTCACCTGCATCTTTACGCTATCGCCTTTCACACGGGCAACCAGCTTGCCGTTACTGAATTTGGCTTTACTCAATGTTGCAGCAACACTTTTCAGATCTTTTTTCGCCTCGGACAGCTGATCTTTCAGTACCTGTATTTCAGAGGTCAACTGCGTATTTTCAAGCGCCAGTTTCGCCTTTTCCCGGGAAAGCTTACGCATCATGAGTTGTGCCTTGTGTGTAGCATCGCTGCCACCACTGCCGGCATCGCGGCGCACGCTGTCAGCCCGGGTCGCGGTGATGCCGCTCAGCGCAATTACCGAAAAAAGAAGTGTCGCGATACGAATACCGGATTTCATAGTGCTCCCCTCCAGGACTCTGTAATCTTCAAAATTTGGCGTTGAGATCCAACTGGAACACGTCGTAAGCTTTGGATTCAGCGATCCACCAGAGGCGCTTTGTATTTTCGACGTGATGACACTTGAAAAAGTGTCCGGCTACGACCTGTCCCCGACCGGGATTACCGGCTTGCACCTGTTTTCCTACTCATTCCCTCCGGCACTACGGGCCTGAATAATCGTAAGTCGATGGCCTGGAAATACTCGATGTTCAGAATCCGGCTGCGCCGAATCGACTTGCCTTTGTTGAAATGCCTGGTAATGTCGGCAGGGTCACCGTAAACCAGAATCATGCGGTCGTTGCATTAGATTTTCAAATTCACAATTTTGTAATAAACAGATGAGAACTAGCGAGTACAATAGCACTTAATCCTGATTATTGATTTTGTGGTATTTATTATGAACAGCGAACAGCCTGAGAATGATTATTGGAAAAATGTGGATTTATTTATAGACTTGGCAAACCAGTGCGCACAAGGTGGGGATGCTGGTAGTTCTGGCTCGACCCTGCTTTTTGCCGCTGCCAGATTTAGTGCATTTTTGGTGGCGACAAGATATGACAGTAAGGATGCGCTTGCGCAGGATAAGGAGAAAGCAAAAAAACATTTCGTGGATATATACGAGAAGATGTTTATTGAAAACCTGGAAGAATACACCAGTAATTTTGATGACTATATTCAACAAGAGGCCTGAGTTATGGTAAAAATTCCTGAGCAAGTCATTAGCGCATGGCAAGAAAGAAGTGGCCCGGCTGTCATAGCCACTGCGTCTGAAGATGGTGTGCCAAATGCCATCTATTCTGCTTACACACAACAGTATAATGAAAATGCATTTATAATAACCGATCACTTTTTTAATAAAACCCGCAATAATATAATGCACGGCAGTAAAGGCGCTCTCCTGTTTTTATCTAATGATGGCAAATCCTCTTTTCAGCTCAAGGGTACTTTTGAGTACCACGAGGATGGCGAAGTGATTGAGCAGTTAAGAAAATCGATGCCGCCCGAGTTGCCGAGCCGCGCAGCGGTGATTTTTAATATTGTGTCAGTTTACTCAGGCGGCGAAAAGATCGGATAAAAATTTCCAGCGATTGAAAAAAAGCTTGTCATTGCACACGCTGAAACAGTTGCCGGATTTCTGGGATACCGTTTTTTCCATAACCGACCGGCGTAAAGCCCCGCACCGCGAGATTATCGGCGACCCGGGCCGGCAAGGGCCGAGGTAAATGAATCGGTTAGTGAGCTGTGTCACAAA
Organism: Gammaproteobacteria bacterium; assembly: GCA_011052285.1. GTDB lineage: Bacteria > Pseudomonadota > Gammaproteobacteria > Arenicellales > DRJH01 > DRJH01. The sequence goes on along the minus strand of DRJH01000323.1, from coordinate 4,666 downwards.
CAAAACCGTTAACCCCATCACAAAAACCGTAATGCGCTTATGAATTGAATCAAGGTGCCGGTCTCGTTGTCCGCTATGCCGTTTAACATAAGACAACGCAGCGGACACCACGGTGAACGGCAGCAGATTACTTGGACAACTTGCAAAATACATGGCAGCAGTAACCTGGCTGTGCAGTAACTCCTTGTTTGCCGCACAACCGTTCAACTGGCAGCAGGTGGTCGATGAAACGTCTGCACAAACCACGACCGACACGCTGAATCTGGTCAATATGCGCATCAATCGCCTTAAGAAAATCAGCGATCTCGGCAACTGGCAGCAAAATGACTACTGGGCGACGCCTGCGGAACTCTTTGAACGCGGTGGTGGCGACTGCGAGGATTTCGCTATCGCCAAATATTTTCTGTTACTTGAACACGGCGTGCCGGAAACACGCTTGAGACTCATGTTCTCCAGTGTCTACAACGGTGCCACGGGGATGATCGAACCTCACCTGGTACTGCTCTACCAATCCGACGCCGATGCCGAGTTTCAGGTTCTGGACAGCCTGCGCAATGATGTGCGGCCTCTGTCTTACAGACGCGACCTGATTCCAACCGCCGCGTTTGATCAACACCAGTACTGGTCTTTCAGCAACGGTCGCTGGATCGCTGCAAAAAGCGCTGACGACATTTCCCCCTGGCTATCTCTTCGACAACGTTGGCAAAACCACGAAGCCGCGAGACTACTGGCTGCAACGCAATCTTAACCAAACAATCATATTCTACGTATCACCCCTTAACCGCATTTGTATCGACACTCAGGTGCCGTAATAATTTGTTAATAATTCATGTATAAACTCACTAGTTCAATACCGGTGGTAGCCGACTGTTAGAGAGGCAGCACAGTATGAACCGACAAAACCTAGTAACGACGCCCGACATGCACCTTCAAAAACCCAGCTTCAGTGGCGAAGAAATCCCGGTCACGCAAGTGGATAAACCGCAACTGGGCCTGATCATCGGAACCGGCCAGCATCAGAACCAGGCGAACGGTACACGCCGCTTCGATCTGTGCAGCATCGATCTGGATAACCCGAGCTTTCCGCTGACATTGATTTCCATGCATTTCTTCGGACACGGAATAACGCCGGACCCAACCAATCCGGCACTTGTGTCGGTTTTCGAAAAGCGTGGTCGTGGCGCCTGTGAAATCGACCTCAAACAAGGCGCAGTCACCCGCACCTTCGAACCGGCGACCAACCGGAAATTTTACGGGCATGGCGCCTATTCCCCGAATGGAAAGCTGCTCTTCTGCACGGAAACCATTGTTGAGGACGACTACGAGGGATTGATCGCCGTGCGTGATGCGAAAACTCACGAGTACCTCGGAGAATTCCCCAGCTACGGCTCATCCCCCCACGACTGCCATCTTATAGATAGTGGCGCTACCATGGTCATTACCAATGGCGGTGGCCCCATGAAGGGAATACTCCCCAGCGTTACTTTTGTCGATGTAAACACTGAAAAGCTGCTGGAAAAACTGGAATTCGACACACCAAATATCAATGCCGGGCATCTTGGCATAAGCAAGCAGGGCCACCTGGCCGTTGTCTCCGCTCAGCGTGAAGGTCTGCCGGACCAGAAACCCGGCGGCATAACGCTCAGGCTGGCCGGCGGCGAATTTCACACCTTGAAAAAACCAGCGGATCTCGTGGAACGCCTGTTGGGCGAAACCCTGAGCGTCTGCATCCATGAGGCGACGGGCGTGGTCGGCGCCACTACGCCTGCCGGTAATCTGCTTACTTTCTGGGATCTGAAGAACGGCAATCTGCTCCGCCATTATGAGCTACAGAATCCCAGAGGTATCGAACTCAGCCAGGATGATGAAAATTTCGTCGTCAGCTTCGGGGCCGGGAACCCGCCGGAAGCGCTTTGCATCTTTGACGCAGAGACATTGGAAAAGCGCGCCGGTTATGACCTGGCCCCAACCGGCATCACCGGATCGCATCTGTTTTCCTATTCTTATTTCAGTTGATGCTTGAAACTTTATCGCCGTTTGCTGCATCCAGTGACTTTCTTATGTGCGGCTCCGTTGCCACAATGGGTTTGAATTTTGTGACCTGGAGGTCTTCAAGTTTGAAGCGATACTCTTGAGCCTCATTCTCCACCTTCACGGTACTGAGACCGGTAACCGGTTCCGAGAACCGGGTAGCCGCTTTTCTGTAGCGCACCAGCAGTTCACTGTTGGCCGTAAAAAGCCCTTGGTTGTGATCCCGACACTGTGTAATCCATTGCTCGCGCTCTTGCACGGCCTTAACCAGATACTGATTATCGGTATTTGACCGGCGAAGGGTCTTTACTGTTTCGCGATAGCGCCCCAACAGCGTGACGAACTTATCCCGGTCGGATTGTACCCTTCCAACCAATCGTTCGTTACTCTTTTCAGACTTTTTCAAACTCGCATCCGACGCCTGCAACTGTTTCCCCAGCTCGGCCGACTTTGCCTGCTGTTCGGCGATCTGCTTCTGTAATTCGGATTTCTCCTGGCTCAACTGGCGAATCATATATTGCGCTTTCCTGAGCACATCGTCACCATCGGCCCGCCGCGTCTCGGCTCTGACCGGCGCAAGCCCAACCAACATCAACACTGGGACCAAAACCATCACCAAGTAACACTTTTTCATACTCATTACCCCCATATGTTCAATATGGCGCTAGAACCTGGCGCCAAGATCAATTTGCACAACATCGATACCCAGCGGCGGCCCGACGATTTCATCTGCGCTGAGATAGCGAACCTTTAAGTAGGTGTCATCCATCAAGCCGTAGCTGCCGCCGATTATCCAACCCTCGGCATTGGTGCCGCCGAGGTGGAAATCAGAGTCGGTGAAAGCATCCAGCACCGCATCGCGCTCCAGATGTTTGTACGCCATGAACATCTGCCAGCTGCGTCTCAACCGCACATCCGGCCAACCCAGGGTCAGCTTTGCCATATAACCCACAGTTTCCTGATCGCCGGGGTCGCCGGTAAAAAATGTGCTGTTGACGAACATACCAGCGCCATCGAGGCGGTTACGAATATCGCCCGCATCATAGCCAATGTTCTTGACATAATCGCCTGTCAGAATGACGTGGATTGGCGAAAATCTCGCCAGGTCGTATTCTGCGGTTAGATTGATCAGATCATAATTGGAAACCAGGCCGAACCTCTCAAAGGGGTTTGCGGGATTATTACTGATAACAAACATACTGTTGCCCTTCTGCGCGAATCCAGGTGCCGTGAAATCGAAACGGTTCGGTTGGCTTAAGGAGCTGAGCTTGCCGGTTATATTGTTGTAGTCGTAATACGCCAAACCGAGGCGCAGGCGCGACTGGTTATCAAACTTGATATCGGTACCAATCTGTCCGGCAAACAGCCATTTATCACGGCTGCTGAGTTCCACTTCATCAAGCGAGAAGGCACCGACCGTCAGAAACAGGGTGCGATCACGATCATCCAGGGTAAACAAGCTGTCGGATCCGGCCATGTTATATTTGAATGTCGCCGCAGCCCCATCAAAATTTAAATCTTTATCCCAGACAAGATTTGTCGAGAACCAGGGGTTGGGAATTCGTCCTCCCGTGAGAGTCATCCAGGGATAACCATCGGTGTTCGAATCCACGTATTTCAAGTAAGCCCGGTCGAGCACCACTTTGTAAGAGCTAAAATCATTCCCTAGCGTGTCATTAGTGGAAACCGGATTACGGAAACTACCCGACGCCAAACGAATTGCCGCGGCAAGATCGTTGCTCACCCTGGCTTTTACGCCAAGCCTTACGCGCATTCTTTGTCGGTAGCGGTTTTTGTCGGTATTAAGAAAAGACCCACTGAACCCACCGTTGTCGTTCACCTGGTTGTAATTGACAAAAGCAGTACCGAAATCCGGGTTGCCGGAGTCATAAATATCAGCTTCGGTGCGCAACCTGATATCACCACTGAATTTGAACCTGCGGATCCAGTCCGGCAGCGCATCGGGCACCCCCCAGCGCTCATTCTTCGCCTGTGACATTACATCCTCGACAACTTCCTGGCGCAGCTCCGCTTTAACCTCGTCTTTTATTTCCTGGCGAACAAACTCCGGAACATAGGGCACCCGCACAACGTTTCTGTCCCCTTCGGCTTCTTTGTGTTCCTGCTGTTTCACTTCATCAGCCGCTGAACGTTCCGCCTCGGCAATCAGCGCGTTCGCCCGTTCTCTGCTCAAGATACCTTCAGTGACCAGCGCCTCGATCAGGTTCAGGGTTGTATTCTTTAATTTAAGAAGCTCTTCCTTCTCATCGGCTACGACCGATGTCGACAAGAGAACCGTTATCACTAACGGTAATAGACGCTTGAAAATCATACTCAACTCTTCTTTATATATCTGCTATCGAAATATCGGTCGTCTGGTTACTTCAAAGCTTCGAAGTAATCTTCAATTTAATCGGCTGGGGCATACCTTCAGGCGGGATCTCGGCCAGTGCCTGCAAGCTACGAATCAAATCCACAAGCTTGCCATCAATGGTGTCATCGCCGCTGGAGCCGGAAAGCTCCGCCTGCTGAATACTGCCATCCGGCGCCACCCATATTCGGGCTATCACCGAATAGGCCTTTTTACGAATCGAGTTACTATCCAACAGCGCATCTTCGATACGTTTCTGAAGCT
>DRJH01000322.1 GCA_011052285.1 Gammaproteobacteria bacterium | reverse complement strand
TCGTCCACCTCACTCAAATAGGACATGCCGGTCGAGAGAATGATCGGTTTCCCCTTGCGAGCGACATACTCCAAGAAAGGCCAGTTGGTGATTTCTCCTGAACCGATCTTGAAGAGGGGGACCCTTAGCTCATCAAGGAGATCTGCGCTTTCTTGGTCGAAAGGCGTGGACATAAAGAGAATGTTCTGCTCTTGACAATGAGCCTGAAGCTGGTGGTGCGCCTCGCGAGAAAGCTCCAGGTGCCGAAGCATCTCCCGTTGCGATTCGGAAGCATCGGTTGTCTGTAGTTGGTATTTGGCTTTGGGGGTTGCGGCGCTGACCCCCCGGTCGGCTCTGAAGGTTTGAAACTTGATGGCGTCCGCACCGGCTTCAGCGGCCACATCCACTAGCTGCTTGGCCAATCCGATCTCGCCGTTGTGATTCACGCCGGCCTCGGCAATGATGAAACAGGGGTGCCCTGGGCCTACTTGGCGATCGGCGAGTTCGATTTGCATATAGACCTCAATTCTCCATTTACAAAACTCAGGAAACCTGATGCCTTAGCCTCCATTCTCCATTTTCCTGCTTCCAAAGATGTGGAGAGCGGGCTTTATCACAGAGTTCGAGGAAATGCTCGGGCTCCATGCCAATGTAGTCCACAACCTCCTGAAAGTATCGCTCAGGAAATTCACCATCAAAACGACGTACCAAGGCGACGCCTTCCTCGCGCATCAGGTGCTTGTTACGGATCTCCTGGGAGGCATCGTAGGAGGCTCGCCCAAGGCCAAACTTGAGGTAGGTCGTGTAGTAATGAAGCCCGTCAATCCGATCATCGAGGCTGTTATACTTGCTGTAAGTGCCCTCCGTACGAACCGGATTGGCATTAAAGCCGGTATGCTCCACGGCGTAATAATAGCTTTCCTGGGGAGTCCATTTGAGATAGTAGCCCAGATAATGAACCTCGATCTCTGCTGCCTCCAGTTGGCGGTAATCGGCAGGCAGATAAGCCATTAAGTCATTGAGTGACAGATCATACTGCTCTATAAGCTCAGGGACGGAGACGCCGCCTAGATAGATCTCAGACAGATCATGCATCGTATAATAGGATTTATCCCGTAGAGACGTACTGGTTTCCGCGATGGGATTGCCGTATTCCGCTTCGCTCTCCCCATAAAAGATCAAAGGAATTCCATATTGTATGGCCATCTTTGGGGCCAGATTTTTCTGGCCTAAGATGAATGTCTGAAAGGGATGGAGCAGGTTTTCGATCGCCAATCTGGTCAGTAGCCGATGGACCTTGCCATTAGGTTTGAAAGTTACATTATCAAAACCACCTACTTCAATCCAGTTGCGGAAATTTTGCCAACCGATGTCAGTATACAAGATGGGGGGCCAGGTAACCGTTAGAGGGTGCATGTCATATTTGTATTTCAGGATGTGTGCAGCGTAGGCACTATCCTTCCCACCACTACCGGGCACAAGACAATCATAATAACCGTCGTCCCGGCGATACTTATCCAAAAGCTTTACCAACTCCTGCTCACGAGATTCCCAGTCAATCTGTTCCTTCTGCTGCGCATACCGACAAGCGTCGCATACTCCCTCTTGGTCAATGTGCAACGTGGGGGTTTTGCGATCCCTTTTGTGCTTGAACTCAGGATAGGATGATGGCCGTTGGTTTGACATCACACAACGCTTGCAAAAGACCACATCTTGTGGAAGACGATAATATGCTTCTAGCTTGTTAGCCATTGTTACTCCTCCTTGGGTACGCTTCGATCCTGGATGAATGATACCAGGTTGCGATAAATCTGCAAGCCCTGAGGGCCACTGCGCTCGGGATGAAATTGGCAGGCGAAGATGTTGCGATAACGCAAGCTGGAGGCAAACTCAATATGACCATAGCGGGTAGTTGAGAGCAGCACACTATCATCTAGGGGGACCGCATAGTATGAATGGACGAAGTACATGAACTCCCCGTCAGGTAATCCCTCAAGAGGTGTATGCACCCAAGAGCCATGGTGCAATCCCTCCGTTTTGACTTTGTATATACGATTCCAGGTAACTTGCGGCACCTTCAATTTACGATTCTCTCTGAGAGGGCTATCGAAGGGCAAGACAGCTCCTTCTATGATTCCTAGCCCTTTGTGTACCCCAAACTCACGGCTTTCGCTCATCAACAGTTGCATGCCCAAGCAAATACCCACAAAAAGCTTTTCTGACACTGCAATATCTTGTAAGACTGTAACCAAGTCCAACCTCCGGAGGGCGTCCATCGCATCCCCAAAGGCACCTACACCAGGCAGGATCACTGCCTCAGCAGCCAGTATTTCTCGCTTAGAAGAGGTAATCACCGCCGGCAGGCCAACAGCTTCACAAGCATGTTTTACGCTGAAGAGATTACCCATGCCATAGTCTACAATGGCCACTGTGGGTTGTTGGAGATCAGACATGGGCTGCTCTCGTTATGGGATGGCGGCATTGAACTCCATGTTGGGTCAAATAATTCTTGATTTCAGGGAGCGGGGCATCTTGAATCGTAGAGAGGCCGCGTCTTCCTCGCAGATATTCAATATTACCTTCACCCGAAAAGTCGTCACTGGTGTCATGGTGTTTAACGAAATTATAGTGCAAGATGGAGGCGATGCTCACCGCATCGGCTTTGCCCTGAGAAATCACATCGTATACATCACTAATCTTTCCTGCACCGCCGCAAGCGATGACTGGGATTGGTACGGACTCTGCTATCCGCCTCGTTAGTTTCAGGTCGAACCCTTTCCCGGTGCCCTCACGGTCTATAGAGGTGACCATGATCTCACCGGCCCCCAACTCTGCAACCTTGATAGCCCACTCAAACACCTCAACACCGGTGCTCTCCCGCCCATTGTCTGTGTAGGCCTCGTAGCAGCCGTCGGGTTTCTTAATGGCCTCAATAGATACCAGAATAGTAGAGGAGCCGAATCTTTGGGAGGCTGCCTTGATCAGGTTAGGGTTGTGAATAGCTGCCGTGTTGAGCGAGACCTTATCGGCTCCGGCGCGCAAGGCATTGCGAATGTCGTCCAGCGTTCGTAATCCCCCACCGACGGTCAAAGGAATGAATATCTCTCTGGAAGTTCTTTCGACGATCTCGAGCAAACTGTTACGTCCATATAGACTGGCTACCACGTCCATGTAGATAAGCTCGTCAGCTCCTTGCTGATAATAATAGCGAGCAAAGTGCTCAGGTTTCCCTAATACACGCAGTCCTTCGAGGTGAATGCCCTTAACTAGGTTTGGCCCCTTAATATCCAGTCTGGGTATGATGCGAGTATTCACTATAGAAGCCTTTCTATACTACTGATGAGGTATGGGCGCATGAAGTCAAGGTATTCGATGTTCATAATTATCCCGCAAGATCAAATCGGCCAAATAGAAATCCCAGGGTGAATCAATATCTAATGACCGCTCTGGAGGCATTATATACGCGCAGGTGCCCTGCGGCAGAAACATTCGATCGTGCAATAATGACTCACGACGGTTGAGATAGATTGCGCCGTTCAGGGTGTATACTGGTGGCAAAACCTGACGTCGTAAGTCAGTAAGGTGATCAGGCATGAAATCATCCAGTGTCCCGTTCTCCGAAACACGTTTGGTGAGATAAGGATGATGGACCGCTGGGCATACACTCACGACAGCAATGGCGTCGCGTGTTTTGGCAATCTTGATTGCCGCAACGATATCCTCAGCAGTGCGCAGTGGTGAGGTAGGTTGAAGGAGCATGACATAATTCGGTTGTATGTGCTCATGCGATTCCAACCAACGGATTGCATGAGTAACTACGGAAATCTGGGTTGAGTCATCTTGGGCTAGTTCCGTAGGACGTATGAAGGGGACTTGCGCTCCCCACTCCCTGGAAACTTGAGCAATTTCTTGGTTGTCAGTGGAGACAATCACCTGACTGAATTGACCACTTTGCAAAGCGGCCTCGATGGTCCAAGCGATGAGCGGCTTGCCGTCAAGAGATTTAATATTCTTACGCGGAATGGCCTTGGAACCACCGCGAGCTGGAATGAGAGCAATTATTTCGCTCATTGTCCAAAAATCGCGCGAATCAATCGCATCGTTTCCATAGCCTGATAAAGGGTGGGGCAAGCGGACGGCTTGCCTAATGCTGCCGCAACGGCCTGCTCCGCCTGTAGGCGGAAACCTGGCTTAAATTCATCGTCCCAAGCGTGAACTTCAACTGGATGTAAACGACGCTCGCCCCACACCTGGAATGCCGCTCGCTCCAATGGTCGCATCTCCCAACGTTTCTCTGCTGTGGTAACGCTTACCGCCCACGGCCCTGGTCCTTGCCAGATACCCTCGTACAACCCCGTGTCGCCGCTGTCAAACTCGACCTTAGCTACGACTACTCGCGGAGTTCCCGGATCCCAAGGGAAGACAGGAGTAACCGTCTTTACCTTACCACGGCCGAACACTTTGAAGTAGTCTATCACATGAATAGAATTGGCATACATCCAATTCTCAACTACGACTTTGGGGTGTCCGAAGGATGCCGCAACCTCCAGGCTTTGTTGGTCCTGTACATGGATAAATCGTGGCCCCTCAAACTGCCTTAGGTCGGATAGGGCAGTTCGTGTGCTTGATAAAAAGCGACGATTTAACCCCACCAACACCTTTCGATTCTTCGCAGTTGCTGCCGATTGAATGGCTTCCGCGTCCTGAATATTATACCCAGGGGGTTTTTCCAGCAGCACTGTCCAGGGAAACTCGAAACAAGACCGACTGACAGTGTTCATGGCTGTTTCCGGCACTGTTATCACCACTAACCGGGCTCGCGTCTCGTCGTATAATTCAGGTACAGAATCATATACAGCCGGCACGGAGAATTCCTTTGCCAGTGTCTCT
>DRJH01000321.1 GCA_011052285.1 Gammaproteobacteria bacterium | reverse complement strand
GACCGACTTGGCCATGAAAAACCTGGTAGCCTGGTCGTGAAGTATATAACCTATTGAGTCGCTTAGGCTATTCGTGAAATCTGCCCTGCCAGGCTCAAGGTCGAGATCAGGTCATCTGAATGTAGGTGGGTAGTGTTGGATCAGTCCCAGACAGAAAAAACGCCATAATAAATTCATCAAATGAGACGGTAAATGCCAGTAGAAGACTTGCGACCACACCGGGAAAAACCATCGGAAATATAATTCGCCAAAATGTCCACCAGGCGTTTTCTCCCAGGTCGGCCAAGGCTTCTTCAATGGATTTTTCAAATCCTTCAAAGCGTGGGATCAGGGCGGCAATCGTAAATGGCAAAACGACGATCATATGCCCGACCATGACGGTATAAAGCGACAAGGGGACCCCAAGCTTTGTCATCAGAATCAGCAAGGCAACACCAAAAATAATCCCCGGGATGTATAAAAACGCGAGCTAGGCAATCGCATAGTAGCGCAATGGCCGGTTCGGACGGCGTATGTAAGATACCGAGTTCATACGATATGCTCTGTTAGGACGCAGGGATGCGTGTAACACACAACCAACCACTGATTGGCTTGATCAACGCACCATCCAAGTTGTCAAATGGATACACCATTCTTGATCTGGGAATGCCTGCCAAAGGGATCTGGTTTTCCCCATAACAATCGTTGCCAAGCGGCATTGTTGCAAGGTCTATGGGGGCCAGGCGATAGTAGCTGTTAATCGAATCAGCCTCCGGGCTGTCATCTTCTACGGTGTTGAATTCGATGCGTACCCGTTTATCACTGGTGGTTTCGATACGCATGGTGCTGTAAAAAGCGACGGCAAGAATGTCGCCGTCGTTGATCGTTATATAATCCACGTTTGTCCCGCGCAGGACTCGGGTGGTAAGATTTTGAATAGTACCGCCGTGCCGGCCATGCGCATCAATAAATCGCTGCGCAAAGTTCCCCGCGCTCACCAGGCTGCCATCCTGGAACCAGTTTACATCGATTGTGAGTGTCGCGCCCAGGGAAACCAGCTCTCCACGACTGTGGGCATCGCCATCGTATACGACCTGCATACGCTCTATCCCGTAAGCACTGACCTGCACTCGTACCGGTGGCCGGCTCAACGTATCGGCAAGCACATTATTGTGGGTATTGAAATCGTTGGAATCAGGGATGGCAACCACCCGAATCCGGTGGGGACGCCCATCAGGCGGCAGCCAGTAATGCTCGGTGACGACATACTGGCGGCCACTGCGTGGCAGATAGCTTGTTCCTCCGGCTTGGGGTACCCGGGTGCCGTCAACAAAGACCATATAGTGGAAGGGGTAGATATCCTTAGGTCCGAAAGGCAGCCCGCTTCGTCGCCGTGCGGCCAGCTCCCCGTCATAATAATTATGGGAGTGCCCGGTCCCAAGTGCGTCCCGGAAGCGAATAAAGAGCTGGCCCTCGCCGCCTCCAGGATCAAGGCTGCGCTGGACGCCCTCAACGACCAAATCGGGGGCCCTTCCTGTGGGAATAAGAGAGAGCCAGGCGGAACCGTCAGGGCCGAAAGTGCTCTCACCGAAGTTGAGGGTAATCTGTTGTGACTCGTGACGCCACGTTCTCGTTCTGGTCGTCGGGGTAAAGCCAGGAGGGGCGAAGGTCTCTATGCATAGCTTGACATGGTAGGTTGTGCCGGGTGTAAGACCACCGATCACCCGGCTTACAGATGCTCCCTGGAGACCATCTCCACTGATCCCGGAAGCGTCCGGAAGATCGCTCGTATCTGCGACATTACAGGAGTCGGCAGCAAGCCAGCGCTCACTCACCACCAGCCAGCGTCTGGACAATGTCTCTCCCAGGTATTGTACGAAGGTGGCAGACCCTTCCCAGCTGGCCTCCACAGACGCACCTTCCGCTACATTCACGACGGGCCCGGTATGGCCATTTATTTTAAGAAGATTGGCACTGATTAGTGCCTGCGCATCGGTTTTGTTCTTCAGCTGTGCCGTCTTGCTACCAAACCGGTGCTGTACCGGAATTCTTGTGGCCTGTGCGGGGAAGGGGCGGATACTGCTTGCCGGCCCGACGCTGTTGGCAAAAGGACGCCGGTACTTGGGTAACCGGGTGGTAGGCAACGGCAGACGGCTCATCGGTTGCCGCTGCGGTTGTGGTAGGTGCCGCGGTTTGCCGGCACTGGCCGCTACTACGCTGCTTTTCGTCACAGCCGGGTGCGGAACAGCCACCGGGCTGGGGCGAAATTTAGGTACCGCAATGGGTGTTTTATTCCCGGCTGTTTTGGCTGCGGGCGTCGCTACAGCCGACTGAATGCGGGCGGGGGGTAGAGGCTCGGGTTTTTTTGGTATCACCACCGCCAAGCCTTGGTTGCAGCGGGCCAGTTGTCGGTTGTTGAGCTTGCGGCCGGGATGGCCGTACTCGACGATACGCCCGACCCGTTTGGCCAGGGTATTGCAAGCACTGACCCCCGGGACCGGCCAGGGTCCGGTGATGGTACAGGCCTTGCCCCGGCAGGCCCAGCGCAGGGAGCCGGCACGGACCCGGCCAGATTGCTTTAGCGCATCTTGGGTACGGGCGGTATACCGGTATTGATGGGCCACCGGTGCGGTTTGCCCCTGCACCCCGGTTTTGGCGGCGAGGCTGGCAGAGACCGGAAGGAGGCCGAGAAAAAAGGCGGTAATCGATACAATGCTAGAAATCGTATGCATACTCAGGTTCCTCACAGCAGTCATCAAGCCTGCAAACAGGAGGGATTATTGATCACCATACGCCAGAGTTTTATTACTTGCAAGTACTCGGTGTCGGTGTGTCAGATCCCGGGGGGCCTAAAAATACAGGTCCTTTGGTTGAATGATTTTGGGTGCTGGATGTGACTCTCCAGGCCGCGCTGAGTGATTACTACAATGCTGCCAGGATTTTGCGGTGGCTATGACGCAGATTGACAGCATTCACATAATGGCGAAATGGATTAACTACGAACGTCGGGACAGGTTGCGTCAACCAGCATGGGGCGTAATCTGAGTGTCACACTGGAGCTGGCAGGAGCCAATAATGATACTGCATCTAAGAGCTGTCGCCCGGAACGCCTTGTACGGAATTCAGCTCTTCAGAGCTATCCTTAACATGATTCGGATTTTGACGTTCTCACAAAGGCCTATTCTCGACTCTTTCTAGTCGATATTATTGCGGTGGTTTATGTTAGGGGTTTAAATAGGCATGGGTGGTGCAGTTTTGCCTATCATCTGATTCAGTACAATCACCACAATAAATACCAGTGACGCGGCTATGAAAAAAGCAACCTGGGATCCCCATATTTGCCATACCCAACCAAGCAATAGCGCACCGGGTAACACAGCAATACCGGTAAACATGTGATAAATCCCAAAGGCGGTACCTTGTTGTCCCGGTTTGGCAAAATCACCAATAAGCGCGCGTTCAGCACCTTCTGTGATCGCAAGAATACCCCCATACAGTATGAATAATACAATTATCCAGGGCATGGAGGTTGTGTGGGCGGTTATACCTAACAGGATAAGTATGGCCAGGCGGGCACTCCAGCCAACCAGTAACACCTTGTTACGGCCGATAGAGTCAGATAGTTTGCCAGCTGGGTAGGCCACGATCATTTTCAGGGCACTGGCACCGGCCCAAAGTAAAGGTACCCACAATATGGCCAAACCGGCATCGTGGACCCAAAGCACGAGGAAAGCTTCAGGAACAGAAGCGAAAGCCAATATTGTTACGGCAATGATTAAACGCTGGATAGTTTTATCCAATAGGGACCATTGCAGAGGTGGAATGGGTTTATCCGAGGTATTTATGGTGAGATTGCTGTCTAAACCAAACCACAGGAGCAAAATCACGAAAATACCCGGGACCACAGACCAGGCAATGACTTGGGACATAGAATACTGTTGCTGCAATAGCCAGAATGCGAGCAACGGGCCGACCACCGCTCCGGCGTTGTCCATTGCCCTGTGTAATCCAAAGGCACGGCCCCGTTGCTCGGGAGCAACAGAGCTGGAGATCAAAGAATCTCTTGGTGAGGTACGCAATCCTTTGCCTATGCGGTCACAAAAACGCATCAATAATACCCACCACCAACCAATGGTGATGGCCATAAGAGGGCGGACTACATTGGAAAAACTGTAGCCAGAAATGACCAACCCCTTGGCATACCATCCTTTATCTGCCATGCGACCGGAGATGAGTTTAAGCAAGCTGGCTGAGGCTTCCGCGACACCTTCAATCAAGCCTACAGCCGCCGGTCCTGCACCCAATACGGCAGTTAGATACAGAGGCAAAATGGGTAAAATCATATCACTGGCTGCGTCGTTCAAGAATGACACCATTCCTAGAATGATAACGGTACGAGGCAGGAATTTATTATTTGATTTACCCATGAATCAGGATGATACACAGTTTGCTATCGGTGTAGAAGGGATCACCAAAAAAATTGTGACCAGATTCAGTATGACCGCCACGTGCGCAGTTCATTTTATCATGGGTATTGTTTTTGAGGAGGGTAATCACCTGCTGCCTTGAATAATCAATATCCGAGCTGATTTTAGGGAATAATTTCCAGCTTAGTTCGAAGACGCGATTGGTTAAGCCAATAAAAAGTTGTTCACCGGTGGCTTCCGGGGAGCTAAGCAGCGAAGAGAAGTTTGCTGTCGTCATCGACAGCGCCCATCTCAACGAGGTTGAGCGGAGCGAGTACTGCCGACGCAAGGGACTGTATCCCGAGCAGATCCAGGCATGGCGTAAGGCCTGCATGCAAGCGAATGCCTCAGTGGTGCCCCAATGCGATTACAGCTACGGCGCACAAGATAGCCCGCGCTTTTTATAGTAGGCTCAAAAATGGTTCCGAGTATGTTGATCAAGGGCAAGATTATTATGAACAACAGTATCGTAATCGAGTCACCAAGAATCTGAAAAAAAGAGCTGCAGCCATGGGCTTTGACCTGGTTCCAAAAGTGGAAAATGAAGAAGTATTATGTCTTGCTTCTGCGATGGGGTAGGATTTTGTTATTCAAGAGTAACAATCTGTCTTGACCTGTGCCCTACTCACAGGTTGTAGGCTTCCATGGTCATAAAAGGGGTAGTTTCAAGGTGAATAGCATTAATTGTAATGGAGTTTTGTTATGGAGTGGCTGAGTGAGAATTGGTTGCTGGTTTTGTTTGGTGGTGGCATGATTGCCATGCACTTTGGTGGGCATCGGCATGGTGGCAAAGGTGGTGGTGGGGAAAAGTCGAAACAAACCGATGCCGTTACAGAGAAAATACCGCAGCTACCGCCCTCGAGCTAGGAGGTTGTCTGAGAACAGGAGTTTGGCCGAAAACCAAGGTCACTCTATAATTTCGAATTGAGGTATAGAATGAACGTAATAAAATCAGCAGTTTCACGTCGTAAATTCCTTGGTTTCGCGGGTGCAGCCTTTGCAGTAGGTGCGCTTGGCGGTGTCTCAGGTTCACTGTATTGGGCGAGTAACAACACGGCTTTTCTGGCCTATGTCAAGGGTCGGCAGAATGCGGTGCTGGGTAAGATCGCGCGTGATGTGCTGCCACTGCAAGGGCGGACTATTGAAGTTTCTTTTGGTGACTCAATCACTCGACTGGTGGAAGCAGGCGTAATATCGCCAGAGAAATTTAAAGCCATTTATGTGAAGCGTGGTGGTTTGCCCGGTTGGGTGGAGGAACTCTTTACCAAAGCCTCGTCCACGCCGATCACACTGAGTTTTCAGACTGCTCCCTACTTGCTTAATTTATTATGGCCACTTGGAGTGGCGACAAAAACCCAATTTAACGACAAAAGTCCCTTGAATGGCCCCAATGTCGGGCGCTATGCGAGCACCGGTGGATGGGTTATCGGTCAAGCACCTCGGGGTGGGGAGTATTTCAACAAGGTTGCGGCGCTAGATCTTGATTCTGCGCAGGAGGCCGTGGCCCTTGAGGCGGCACAAAACACGTATCGACCCTGCTGCAATAATTCGACATTTTTCCAGGACTGTAACCATGGCTCTGCACTACTTGGGTTGTACGAGCTGGCAGCAGCACAGGGTAAAAAGGTCGAGGAACTTTACCAGATTGGCCGGATTGCCAACAGTTACTGGTATCCCGATGCCTATGTCGAGATGGCCTACTATTTCAAAAATCTTACGGATTTGACCTGGTCCGGTGTACAACCAAAAACTGTTCTTGGTGCTACCTATTCTTCGTTCTCTGGTTGGCAAAAAAATGTCCACAAACCGCTGATAAAAGCAGGCTTGGTTCCCTCTGCACAATCTGGTAATTCCAGTAGTTGTGCGGTCTGAAAGCTTTCGCTGTCTTTAGGAGCTGCAAATAAATAAAATGGCTATTTATGCGCCCGAATTGGCATTACCTGAAGTTGTATTAGATGGTGTGACACGATAGAACAACATAACGAATCATGGTCGTTCAATATTGAGTTTTTTGTAATTGAGTAACACTAAGGTGATGTGAAGGCTGGATGTACAATGGCCATGTTACTTAGAGTCTGCTCAATAAGCCGTCTTGGCATGATAGCCCAAGGATCCTGGTAATCCATTCCGGTTATTGGCGCACACTTTTTGATTCGTTATGCCGATAAAGACCCTCACAGCCCTCATCATGCTGCGTATTCTGCAGGCGAAAAAGATCCTTAACAGGATCAGCAAGT
>DRJH01000320.1 GCA_011052285.1 Gammaproteobacteria bacterium | reverse complement strand
TTATCTCTCATGCCCTCTACGTTAGTCTACCCACTCGATCGCGGGAAGAGCCTGTTTATGAAGCATTATGATACGTTGATTAAAAATAATGTTGATGTGGTCACAATAGAATAATAAACATATGTTAAACAGGCTGTATATGTTATACGAATCGCTTTAGCAATTAGTTGAAAAGGGCAGCAAGTTTTTAAACTTGTCCCGGTTTGGTGTGAACATAATTTGCGTGAATAATCCGCCTTCGGGTTTTCTGTGGTGACAGGGATGCATAAAGACATCGCTAGCAGAGTGCAATGTTGTTCCGAGAAGCAACGCTTAGCTTAATACTCAATACGATTTGGAGGGACAGATGAAATATCACTCAGCAGGCAAGTATGCATTTCTAGTTTTTTCCTTGTTTATCTCAGGATTTTTTGTCACTGCGGCGCAAGCCGCCTGCGATAACACTTTACCTCTCGACGGTGTACGCGATGATGTACTTGTTATTGTTAATGACAATGCGGTTGATTCCTGCGAGCTTGCTCGCTACTACGCAGAGAAGCGTGGCCTCGGTCAAAGTAATATCCTGCATATTTCTGCGTCGGCAAGTTACTTCATTCCCTGGAACGAGTTTCGGGTAATGCGCGATCAAATTATTAATTTTATGCAACAACGTATTGCGGTCAGTGACCCAAATTTTACGCCAGTAGCCTGCACCGATGGCGATGGCCCCTATTACTGCCAGGCAGCAATGGATCAGTTACGCCAGAATACGAGGGTGCGTTATCTCGTGACCACAATGGGAGTGCCGACCCGGGTGCGGGTCGATAACTCTACGTTAGCGTTCGCTAGTTCTCCGGCGGGGGTGGATAATTACCTTAAGTACTGGCTGGTCAATTATTTCGCCAACGACATTGCCTTTCATAGTATATCTCAAGCGCGCGCGAAGGCCTTCGGTGCTGGTATTGGTATGCGCCTGGTGGATCCGGCGGTGGACAATGAGCTCATTATTGGTCGCCTCGACGGGATTACACTGGCGAGTGCCAAAGCGATCATCGACCGCACCCTGACAGCAGAAGCCAATGGTCTCTATGGCAAGATCTACTCTTACACCGGTTACGCACCGTATAATGGTGCCAGTGGTATGCGCTGGAAGGACTATGCGAACGGCCAGAGCAATGTTTATGACGGCGAGGGTGATCCTTGGCGTTATCAGTTGGGCATCTTTGGTGAACAGGATCCACAGTGTAGTATCTATAGCGATCCCTCTCACTACCTGAATTTTTCTCGTGCCGTGGCCAGTGGTAAGGCTCCGCAATCCTGTACGGTCAAGCTGGCGGTGGGCCCTGCCGGTGGTAATGAGCCGCCGCCAGCACGTGCCGCCTCCCGCATGCCGCTGGCCGATGACGCCATGCTGTATCTGGGTAACCTCGATGGCCAGCCGACGACCGGTAACTTCACTGAGTTTCTCAACTGGCGCCGTAATGCCTCGTGCAGTAATACCCTTTGTGAAAACCTGCCGGCCTCCGAGCAGGCGGCCTGCCGCGTGGCATCTACTGATGTCTATAAAGAAATCGATACCCGCTGCGTGGGTGTGGCCGACGGTTTCATGGGCTACAACTTTCAGTCTTTCCCGGTATCTTTCCTGCACATTTCCCCCACCGGCTGGGATACCGGCAATGCCGAGGGCTTCCAGGTGGGTCGCGCCGAAGTACGGGAGGACCTTGGCGTCAGCGACAACTTCAGTCTTTGGTTTCGTAATACCGAGGAAGTAACTACCCCTCGATGCTATTCCTCGTCCACACTGATTGGTCAGGGACCGGATGCGGATTGCACGGGTGTACAGCGGGTGCAAGTGGCTCAGATCTACCGCTTTGATACCGTGCAAACCTCGGATCCAGCTGCGCCCGACCAGTTCCGCGTGCGTTTTCAGTATCGCGCCCAGTCGCTCAGTCGCACGGTGTACCTGAAGGGTTATCTACGTCTGTGGGAGAAGAATGCCAACAAGAGGCCCACCTACCAGTGGACCAATGTCACGCTGGCTATTCCGGCTGGTACCGACACTGGCTGGCAGACCGCCGAGGTGGTGTTAACCGTTGATCACACAGACAGCGAGCATTCCGCCAACTGGGACGGTCAATACCAGCAGATCCAGTTTACTATCGTTAGCGGCGCCTTTGCAGGAGCGATCGGTCTGGATGATTTTACTCTGGCAAAGATCGATGCCGCCGGTGATGTGGCCCTGAATATTGTTAACCCGTCCTTTGCCGGTGGGCACAAGCAGGTGGCTACCGGTGACCATGCAGCCAATTTCCTCAGCCGACTCAATGGTGTGGCCTTTTGGGGTAGCCTCAGCCATCACGAGTCTGGCGGTTTTTCATTCTCCGCCAATCCACTGGAATCCATGATTTACTTTATGCGCGGCCTGCCGCTGGGAGATGCCGTGTGGTTTGCCGAAGGGCACAACAGCGGTGTCCTCTACGGTGACCCACTCTATTCGCCGGTTGCTATTCGCCTGGCCTCGTTGGGTAATGACTACAACATGATTTTTGGTGATGCACCACTGTCAGGTGACACCATCAATGGGCGTGATCTCCGTGTGGTGACTACTTCCTATAGCCTCGACTACTGTAACGGCAACGATTTTTTTATCTGTGACCGTCAGGG
>DRJH01000319.1 GCA_011052285.1 Gammaproteobacteria bacterium | reverse complement strand
TTTGTCTGACCAAACTGCATCGATCACCGGAAATATGGAAGGGGCAACGTTGAGCAAGGCGAGCAGGCAAACAACGACATATGCGCCGCCAATCCATAAGAATATAGTTGCAAATGCCTTGTCTGAATCGGACCATCGGAATGCAAGGTAGCCGACAAGAAAGGCACTTACCGACAGAACAACCCCTCCCATTCGCACTACACCCTCATGTTCCTGAGTAATAATGCCTAAGGAAAACCCAACGAAGCCAATAAACAATGCTGCCGTAATGCGCGGCGGTGGCAGTATTACCGAGAGCTTCCATCGCCAGACAACAATAAGCAATATAAACGGCAGGGCTGCGCTTACTGGCAAATATGTTCCCAGAAACGTACGAGAAAAGTAGGTCATCATGGAATCAAGAAGAACCCACGATACCGCCAGGTAAGCTATCGTCCTTAGTGAATCTATTTTTCTTAAGTTTTGAGTGTACATTCATCGACCATAGTGAGTGGGATTCATCGTACTTGACCACACATGAGATAATTCGTTGTATAAACTTCTTGACGCCCCAATCTTATCTATTTCACTCTAACGGGAAGTGAAAATATTGACCCATTGACACCAACAACCATTTTCCCATATGTGATCATGGAAACGCACCAAATAAGCGTCGCAATTAGAGACGCAATAGCTGCGCCCACGATCCCGATGCTTGGAATAAACACATAGTTCAATACCGCGTTTATAACTGCGCTAGTTCCCAATATTACCGCTGCAGCATTCTGATTTCCCGACATACTAAGCAGGTAGCCGGATGCCCCGGAAACGGCAACAAGCAAACGGGAAAATGCGAGATACACGAGGGACTCTGAACCTAGAATAAAGTCTTCGCCGAATATAGCAAGTACCTGCTCACGCCAAAACACCACTACGAGAAAAACAGGCCCGGAAAAGGCCAGGCTACCCCACGCCACCTTGCTAAGAAGCCGCTGCAACTCTACCATTTGTCCCTGGGCGTATAATCGGGAAATAACAGGCGCCACTATTGAATTAACGACAATCAGCCCAAATGGAATAAGCATCGTTAGCCGGGCCACTACCGCATAAATCCCCGCTTCCGTTGGCCCCAATAATGCACCAACCATCAATATGTCCAACTGGTTAATGAGCATATTAAAGCCGGCAATCAGCAACATCGGAAAAGCTACCCTGAGCCAATGGAAACCCTGATAATCTCTTGGGCCCGAGAATGCCTTCGAGGGTAGCGTTTGGTGCACCAGGCGGGTGATGATACCAATTGTGAAAACAGTAACGATCACAGTTAACCACATTACTTCCGATGCAGATAAATCGATTTTCATGATTACCGCTATGAAGATCAGGCTAACGCCCAAAAGTACCGGCTTGAATATTACCTGTGGAAACTGAGCGAGCGCTACTCTATGAAATGCCTGTAGAAATGATGCCTGTATAATCAAATACACGTTGAGCGGAAGCAGAATGCTGCCTACCAGAAACACGCTTGTCAGTTCGGGGCCCAACTTGTGACTTAACAAGCCGACAGATGCTGCGAAAATGGCAGCCGCCCCACAGGAAAATGCGAACGCTAGTTGAGGGCTGCGCCTGACATACCCCCTGAGCATGTTCCACTCACCACGCGCAGAGTACTCGGGAAGAAAACGTAAGGCCGCAGTATCCAGCCCAAATTTCCCCACCATAACGAGCATACCCACCCATGCAAGCACATAAATATATTCGCCATAGACATTTACTCCTAATATACGTGCCAGCAGCACCTGCAAACCAAAAGTTATAACCATACCTGAAAGAGTGACAGCAAATGGCCCCCCAATGCGCTGAAACAGGGTTTCGGCACTAACTGTAAGGCCACGCTTTTTTAAAAAGCGGTGCAATCGTGCGAATATTTCAGTTACGAGCACTTAAACAGTTCCGAATATAGATAGAGATTTCTTGTGAGGTAAATATTGGCCGGAGTTCGCACACTTACTTCTTTTTAAATACAGCGAAAGTCACTTTAAATTGACGAAACACCCATGGAATAAAACAAATCTGCCTCCACCAGCTGACTGGCTTATAGAAAGGCATGCACAGACGCACTACCATCATCGATAGCCCCATGAAACCAGCCGGAAGTCTGTCCCTGTACGTTCCACAATCGATGATATCGTGATAGACAAGATCACAGGACGGAAACAGAGAGGCTAGCTCTTCAGGCACAGGCCTGTACCTGGTATCAATCGGGTCAGGATGATAGGGATAGTTATATGGTACCGTAACAATGATATAACCCGCACTACTGACAATTTCTTCAAGCCCATCGCATATTACTTTTCTATCGGTAACATGCTCTAACATGTTTGCACATATAATCGATCGGAACTTCATTCCGGATAGTTTCGAAAGAAACTCGTGGTCACAAAGATCTCCCACAAGATCAACGCCATCAGCATCTTTAATATCGGAATGCACCACTTTTACTTTTTGACTAATTAGTGGTTTAAATATTTCACCATCAATCCAGGGTTGAATATTTGAACGAAACTCCTTTGTCGAGCTGCCAATGTTCAGCATTGGGTCGATTAGCTGCGAATCCAGCCCTCTCAGATACTCTCCAAGGCACCTAGCTTCCGATTTTAGCATTATAGTTAACCGTAATAATTGTGCGATTTTTGTACAAAACGGCACACGACATCAACACATACAAAAACCATAAGACATCGATACGCGTGCTTCCACCCAAAGTACAGCCGCCACCACCGCCGGAACTCCCATTTGCTGCCGATGCTGTACCGCTGCCGATTGCAATTGGATCATCAATACTTCCGTTAGCCAGCCCGTCCAAATCGGTTAATGGGTCTGCATCTGTCAGGGTAATTTTTATGCTTTTCTGACCTGCGCGCTCCCATCTGTCTGACGGTAACTCAGTGTAATTGCCGTTAGCATCAATTTTATACACGACCGTGATTTGCGGCAGATCGACCGACAGTCTCAGCGTCACAACCACGCTACCGCCCACTGGGGACGTTGTAGTGTAGCTAATAAGCCCGAACGGGAAATCCGCCGCGACTGAGCTATCGGGCGAATTACTTACGACAACATTAGAGAGCATTTCTCCAGCACCGGTGACGATAGTGAGCCGATCACCATTCATTAGACCTAACCCTCCGGCAGTCGCCGGGTCTATATCCGCCGGGTCGGGTTCCAGTGCATCAATAACACCATCGACGTCAGTATCCAGCGGGTTGTTTACATCCCGGCCAATTTCGATAACGTCTGGCTTACCATCCTGGTCTGAATCTCCATTGACATTATACGGATCCAAACCCAGCTGAATGGCAGTAACATCCGGTATTCCGTCATTATTGGAGTCCGGACCAGGACCGAATACCACATCATTAACTGCGCGCTGCAATTTGAGCGCGAGAACAGCATCTATCTTAACCGGTGCATTATTAAAGAATGCGTAAATATCGGGTAGCGCGACTCCTATTGCACTCTCCTGAAAGAATGATGCGTACATGGTCCAGGCAATAAGACTTCTGCCGATATCATTTGCGTGCGCATCGTCACGATACAGATCATATGCACTGTTGAGTTCTGTGATCACCCCTAAATCAATCAACTCCTCGACACGAAACCAGACTTCGCCGATCGGGACAACCTGCACGGGATTTCCAACATTACTGGTGACCCGGTTAACCAATGTCGCGATATAAGCACGGCTGAGCCTCGTCGGCTGTGTATCGGAATTGGTGACACCCTCCAGCCACTGCTCAGAATAACTTTTTGAAATACTTATTTCTGGCCAGGCAGCATAGATATAAAACACAGCGTCTGGACTGGCGTTACCCGTAGCAAGATTAATCCAGCTCACTATGGCCGTAGTATCAGACCCCAACGTAGAAGTACCATTGTAAAAAGGTTGGAAAGTAACAATATCGACAGGATAATTAGTCAGGACTGTCTGCCAGTTTCCGGATGGCCCGAGCAGATTTTCCGGATCGTCCGGATTGGAAAATATATAGTTCAGCCGACGACCGGCACTGACATGCCAGCCGTTGTCAGTAATACTCTGACCATTATTGTTGGCGACTTCCGTAAAAGCACCGTTGGCCGGAAGACTGTCAAAAGTGAGGCTGTTTCCTATCTGGTAGTACGTGATCGCGCCGACCTCGGCAATGAACCCCAGGCTGAAAAGACAGACACCTGCAAAGGTATAAATACGCACGATCATGCTTCCCCCTTTTGTAAACATATCGACCGGCAACGTTTGAGTTACACCAGCTCGGCCATCACACTATGAATCCAGATACCCTTCCCGCAATAGATAAAGATAAATATCCTGCGCCGCCTCCATGGGCGTCAGCCCCTCGGTATCCACGCGTAATTCTGGTTGTTCGGGAATCTCGTAAGGATCACTGATGCCGGTAAATTCCGGGATTTCACCGCGGCGTGCCTTGGCGTACAGACCTTTACGGTCACGGGCTTCGCAGGCATCCAGCGACGTAGCGACGTGGATTTCAATAAAATCCCCGTGTGGTTCGATCATCTCCCGCACCGAACGGCGCATCTGCGTATAAGGCGCGATCGGTGCACAGATGGCGACACCACGGTTTTTGGTAATCTCGCTGGCCACGAAACCGATACGGTTGACGTTCAGGAAACGGTGCTCCCTGGAAAATCCCAGTTCGCTGGACAGGTTCAGACGTACAACATCACCGTCCAGCAACGTGACCGGGCGGCCGCCGGCTTCCAGCAGCTTGGCATAGATGATTTTCGCCAGCGTGGATTTTCCCGAGCCGGAAAGACCCGTAAAGAACAGTGTTAAACCCTGCCTGCTGCGCGGTGGATAGGCTTTGCGCAGTTCACGCACGACTTCGGGAAAGCTGAACCAGGCAGGGATTTCTTCACCCTGGCTGAGATCTTTTTTCATCTGTGCATCGGTATAGTCGATGGCGTCCATACCTTCGCTTTCGATCGCCGATGCCGGCAGGAAACGGTCCTTTGCCGGGACGTAGCGCATGGCTTCCACCGGGGTGATCTCTATGTCGAGGTCGCCTCGATACTCTTCCAATAGCTCCTGTGAGGCGTAGGGTGCATAGAATGTGCTTTGTTCGGGGTTGTTCGCGGGCGAGTCCGCTCCTACGGGGGGGTAGGCGTGCTTGGGCCCGATAATCATGTGTGAACAGCCATAGTTCTGGCTGACAATGGCGTGCCACAGGGCTTCGCGTGGTCCGGCCATGCGCATGGCCAGCGGCAGTAGCGATAACATGGCCAGGTTCTGCGGGTAGTAGTGGCGAATGGCCTGGTAGCAGTGCACGCGTGCGTAGTAGTGCAGGTCACCGGGTTTGGTCATACCCACCGTGGGGTGCAGCAGAATATGCCCCTGGATGTCCTTGGCGGCCTGCAAGGTGATGTCGCGTTGCAAGCGGTGCATGGGTTTCGAGGTCTGGAAG
>DRJH01000318.1 GCA_011052285.1 Gammaproteobacteria bacterium | reverse complement strand
TTGCTTGCACTGAAAAATATACCCCGTCATAGTCGTCATAGGTCACCATACCGATGGTTAATTTTTTCTTGGGTTTGAATGTGGTCTGACGATCATTCGATGACTTTTGGTTCTGTTTAAGCGAAGATCTCATGCCGACATAGTGCTCATGTTGCGACAGAAAATAATTTATTACACTCTGAAATGCTGCTGATGAAGGCACAGGATTACGACTGACCTGACCAGCTGCATTCAGCAGAGGTGCATCAGATTCCAGATTGATGGATTGAGTTTCTGTGTATAGTGCAGCACAGAATTGATCGAGATCACTCGAAAGTTTGAAATTCAATCTATTTGCATATTTATATGCACGCTGTGCGGTAAATATTCTTGCATAAATATCTTCTTGACTTCGTTTATAAAATCCTGGTTCATTAACCTCTATTCTGGACTGATTAAAAGACTCTTCAAATGATTGATGAACATAAATATAGTCGTTATACCATGCAATACAACATATTTTTAAATCAAAATTGTTTAAGCATTTTTCAATACTTGCATGAGGAAATTTGACGATTTGATAATGGGTCGTATCTGAATGATTATTACTTAAATAACTATTTACCCACTTACTATGGTAAGTCGGTATAGGAAGCTGAAAACCAAAAGGGTTATTCTGTATATATTTAGACGGTGTATTTCGGCTATTTGCGACCAGCCATTGATATTTAGAATGCCAAATTGGGTTGTTTTCTAAAAAATAAATATCAATGTCACTGAATTCTGTCTTAATAGCCTGAAATCCATGCTTGTTGACCCGATTAAAAAGCTGTTGCCAGCCATGGGCCGAGTTAATTTGTTTTAATTCATTAAATAGAGCTACGGGAAATCCTCCCGCGAGGATAGGGTCAAGCGCGAGCAAAGATTCATTGGCCAGCAAGGTTTTGATGAGATAGTTAAATGGTGCAAAATAGTATTTTCGAATCATTTGTGCTTGCAAATTCTCCTGAGGAATGATGTGTAATACAGCTTATACTAATAAAACTGAAGTTTCACTGTTTAGGTTTGTGATAAAATGTGCTGAATGATCTATATGATTGAAAAATATAAATATTATCTGCTTGCGAACTCCCTGCGTTTAAAGTGACCTGTTATCAGTCTGCTTCAGACACTCAACTCGACAAGCTCGGCAGGCTGCCTTCTTTAAGTTTTCATATGTGGCATGGATGCCCATAGTCGTGTGTGCAACACTACTATACTTCCTGCCCGTTGTTCTTCCATATTCATAGGTTGGTTCAGTCAAGTGGTGATAAATGTGATTGATGAACTCCTTTTGGACAGGTGGTGTACCACGGTCGAAAAATCTATACCGAAAAAATTTCAATCTGAAGGAGTACAAGCGCATGCGTGCCGTCCTTATTGGCCCACCCGGCTCCTGCAAGGTAATCCAGGCAATCAGCTGACCAAACTCAAGGTAAGCCGAGTGGTCGGCCGCTTCGGTAATCGCAGACTCGAGATAGCCACGGGCTTACGTCACTTCGAAACAACAAGCAAATCTGCATCGATATTGGTCGGTGGGAACCACTGACATGCTCCTCTGACATGCTATGATGCACTCATATCTGCGCTTTGCAGCACAGAAGACAACAACAAAGGCCCGGTTTCACCGCCCTGTTCCGCACAACACAATCAACCTCCCAAATACTCATGTATGCCAAAGGATCCCTTGCAGCAGTCGTTGACACTGGCTCGAACGCTATCCGGCTGCATCTATGTGGGCTTGACGCCGCTGGTGAGTTAAACCTTGTACAGTATCGCCGCGAAGCCGTTCGCCTGGGCCAGGATGCCTTCACCCTTGGTCACCTCACCGAAAGCACCATGCAGCGAACGGTCGAGGCCTTCAAATCCTTCAGAACCATCATCGACCGCTATCCGGTACGGGTTATCCGTGCTACCGCAACCAGTGCCCTGCGAGATGCTCATAATGCGAATGATCTGGTCGCAAAAGTCTTGCACGCCACGGGCATAGAAATCGAAGTCATCACCGGGGCGGAAGAAGCCCGTTTAATTCACACCGCGATCCGCCAACACCTTCCCAAGCTGGACAACATGACAGTGTTACTGATCGACATCGGTGGTGGCAGTGTGGAAGTCACCCTCTCTGATCATGGAGACATCATTGCTCTGAAAAGTTTCAAAATGGGTACAGTCAGGCTTCTTGAGCTGTTTCGCAGTGCCCCGGGAGATCAGGAATTCACCAGCTTGCTAAAAGAATACACCGAAGCCATGCAGCAACAAATAC
This sequence comes from Gammaproteobacteria bacterium, assembly GCA_011052285.1. Taxonomy (GTDB): domain Bacteria; phylum Pseudomonadota; class Gammaproteobacteria; order Arenicellales; family DRJH01; genus DRJH01. Next base: position 14,417 of record DRJH01000318.1, on the reverse strand, counting down.
GTAACGAGATTTCCGGCATCGAAATCAGCTGCTGTGTTGGCACAGGTGGCAATATCGAAAGCCTGGGTGAACTCGGGGTATCATTGTTAGGCAATCCGTCAACACGAAGCATTAGTTACAATGATATAAAGAAACTGGGAAAAATTCTGGGTGATTTGCGTCTCGATGAACGCATAGAACAACTCCAGCTTCGACCGGACCGTGCGGATGTCATCATTCCTGCCGTGCAGGTTCTCAAATCCGTAATGAAGCTGGCACGACCTGCTGACCTGATTATTCCAGATACCGGATTGGCCGACGGTATACTGGTCGAGTTATTGCACGAACGGGGGCTGGATTCTGTCGCACTCGAACGACAGGCTATGGCCTGGGCCAATGCCCTGGCCAGGAAATTTCATGCTGACATGGCTCACGCTAAACAGGTGCGATGGCTGGTCAGTGTGCTCTTTACCCAAACCAAAAAACTTCACCGGCTAGACAATCGTTATAAATTACTCCTTGAGATCGCCGCTTTAACACATGAATCCGGCATGGCAATCCTGCCAACCGGACACCATAAACATGCGTTCTATCTACTCAGTGCCTCACCGATGATTGGGCTGTCGAATAACGAAAAAATGTTGGTTGCAAGCGTAGTACGTTACCATCGCAAACGATTTCCCGATTCAGAGCATGATCCCTTCAAGCAACTTTCAAGTTCCGCCCAAGCGTGTGCATTCACCATGATTGTTTTACTACGCTTGGCCATTGCCCTCGATAAGGAGCGCAAGGGGCATGTTCACAAGGTTCGTCTGGCCACTTCCAAAAATGGCTGGTATCTTGATGCCCAGGGCGAAGGCGACCTACTGCTTGAGGCCTGGGCTGCACGCAAGCAAGCGATCTGGTTCGAACAGGTGATGTCAACTTCACTAACCATAGAATTTGGCACAAGCAGTCGCTAAAAACTGCTCCTTCCATCATTCCGCCGAAGGAATAAATTGTTGCTGCCAGGGATGATTTGAGCCTTTAGTCTTCCTCCTTAGTCATCCTCATTCGGACCGGAAAAATGCTCTAACAAGTGCTGCTGGGCACTGAAATAGTGGCGCTTATCCCGAATTCGCACCCGCACATAGCCCCCATCTGATCGCAAACGCCATGCCGAGGCCGTATCACGGAGATAATAGCGCAGCCCTTCTTTTACCACTCGTCGCCGAAGTCGTGTCACCAATACGGGGAAAGCGGTTTCAACCCGCCCTCGCAGGTTGCGAATCATGCAATCGGCACTGGAACAATATACTTCCGGCTTACCACCATTGCGGAAGTAGTAGATTCTGGAATGCTCCAGAAAGCGCCCCAACACCGAACGCACCTGGATATTTTCCGACAAGCCCTTAATGCCCGGCTTCAAACAGCAAACACCACGGACAATAAGTTCTATTTTTACCCCGGCCTGTGATGCCTGGTACAAAGCATCGATAATTCCAGTATCTTCCAGCCCATTCATTTTCGCAATAATACGACCGCGACCGCTGCTTGCAGCCAGATCCGCTTCCCGCGAGATACACTCGACCAGCATGCGGTGCAGGTCAAAAGGCGCCTGAATAACTTTTTTCAACTGTACCGCTTTACCCAGACCGGTCAATTCCTGAAACAACTTATGTACGTCAGCACCGATGAAGGGATCTGATGTTAACAACCCCATATCCGTATACAAGAGCGTGGTGACGGCATGATAGTTCCCGGTTCCCAGATGAGTATAGCGAACGATTTGTTGGCCTTCACGACGTACGATCAGCAACATCTTGGCGTGGGCCTTGTAACCGACAATACCATACACCACGTGTGCCCCAGCTTGTTGCAAGGTTTCGGAAAGGTGAATATTCTCGCCTTCATCAAAACGAGCCCGTAATTCAACCACAACATTCACTTCTTTACCGCGGCTAGCCGCCTTGCACAAGGCATCCACCACCCTCGACTGGTCGCCAGCCCGGTACAAGGTCTGTTTTATGGCCAATACATTCGGGTCTTCAGCGGCCTGCTCCAACAGTATTCGAACCGCATCAAATGACTGAAAGGGATGATGCAGTAATACATCCCGCTTGCGCAACACCGCAAAAAAGTCGTCGGACTGTCGTAGTGACTTCGGCATAGAGGGAATAAATTCAGGGAATTTAAGATCGGGCCGCTCAACATAGTCATAGACTTTCGCCAAGCGGTGCAGATTGACTGGCCCATCAACCCGGTACAAAGCATCAGCTTGCAGATCAAAATTATTCAGCAGGTAACTCGACATTTCTGGCGTACAACTTTCAGCGACTTCAAGGCGTACGGAGCGACCAAATTTTCGTGCCGTCAGCAAACGACCTTTCACAGTCTGTTTCAGATCGGCCATTTCCTCCTCATCAAGATAAAGCTCAGTATCCCGGGTTAACCGAAACTGATAACACCCAGTCACCGTCATCCCTGGAAACAGCTCCTCAGCGAAGGCATGCATAATTGAGGAGAGGAATACAAAGCCATAAGGCACACCGGAAATCTCCTCGGGTAAAAGTACGATGCGTGGCAGTGTTCTGGGAGCGGGAATAATCGCCAGCCGGTGCTCACGGCCAAAGGCATCCAGCCCCTCCAGGGATGCGATAAAATGCAAACTCTTGTTCAAAATACGTGGAAATGGGTGGGCCGGGTCAATCCCTAAGGGACTGAGTACCGGCATCAGATTGTGCCGCATGTAGTGCTTCAACCAGGCCTGCTGATCTTCATTCCACTTGCTGCGCCGTAAAAAACAAATCCCCTCCGCCGCCAAAGCCGGAATCAAATCCCGGTTCAGAAACTGATACTGGTCATGCAACATACCAAGAGCCTTTTCGCGTATCGTTGCAACCAGCCACTTAAGATCAGCATGGTCGACCCCACTATGGTGAACACCATGCTCCTGTTTTTGTTTGAGTGCGGCAAAACGGACCTCGAAGAATTCATCCAGATTGGCACTGGATATACACATAAATCGCAACCGCTCAAGAACAGGAACACCGGTGTCTTCCGCCATCGCCAGAACCCGGCGATGAAAGGCCAACAGGCTCAACTCCCGATTAAAATAACTCCCAGATTCTGCATTCACTTTGTTTCCCAAGATGTCGCCCTGTCGACCCACTCCAATCGAAACAGGCTGTGGTGGTTTCCAGCGATTTAGTACAACATACCCTTTATTTTACACCAAACCGGGAGCCAACCAGCTTCACCTGCTTACGGAAAGTGATGTACTCAATAGCCGCAATAATTAGCAGGATATTCGTATGATTAAAGTCCGCCTCAAGATCTCAGGATGCTTTCGAACGCTCGATGGTGCTAAAAAGTTCGCTCGTATTCGGGGATATCTATCCACATCCAGAAAAAATGGGCACAATCTACTGGATGCCATTTCTCAAGCCTATCAGCGAAATCCTATTATTCCATCGGTGTGAGCGCTAGGCTCAGGGGTGCTGAGTAGTTACCAAAGTGGAATAGATTTTCTAGTGATACAAAATAGCAATATTTGCAGACCCCGGGCTTGGTATAATTACCCCAACGCCCCCGTAGCTCAGCTGGATAGAGCGATCGCCTCCTAAGCGAATTGGGCACTTTGATGGAAAGCGTCAACAGTGAATCTGCTCAAATTCGGGGAACGCTTGGTTTTTGCCGTGCCAATCCCGAGCCAAGCCCGAACACTCGGGAAGGTGTAGAGACTTAACGGGCAGCGCCTACCGACCTCGGTCCATGGTGAAGAGAAAGTCCAGACTACAAACAGCGAGCAGCTGGTAGCGAAAGCTATGGTAGTACGAAGCGATAGGCCGGACGTTCGAATCGTCTCGGGGGCGCCATATTTGATCCTGCCGTATTCAGGTTACAGCACCGATGACCAAACCATCCATAGCATCGCCCCATTTATCTGACACCCGGCTATCCCCTAGCCAATGGACTCTCCTGCGACAATCCGGTGTACAACTGCAACAGCTGGATGAACAGCAACTCTTTAGCCTTGCTCAAAACCCCGGTACGGCCCGTTCTCTTAGTACTGAAGAACTGCTGGAATTTTTACAGATCTGTAACGCTTTGTACCGCGGTGGCGAGCAGTTGATCAGTGATACCCGTTATGACCACTCCTTTCGTGAAGAACTGCAAAAACGACAGCCTGATCACCCTTATCTACAGCAGGTTGAAGCCGAATCAGCGATCAGCAGCAAAACCGAAGCTCTACCGGAACGTATGCTATCGACGGACAAGGCTTATCACATAAAAGAGGTGGAACGCTGGATTCGACGTATTGAGCAAACTGCACAACGATTACGATTAAATTTTAATGAGCTTGAGTTCAAGGTCACACCCAAGCTAGACGGTTTTGCCGCCTACTATACCGGTAACAAGCTGTATACCCGTGGGGATGGCCGCCGTGGTACGGATATCTCAAGGGTTCTGAAAAGGGGTCTTACCATTGCCGGTGACCTATCCCTGAATCATGGAACAGGAGATCATGGCGCAGGAGAAATTGTCGTCAGCCGTAGTTATTTCTCCCAGAAGTTGGCCGATCGCTTCGATAATTCGCGTAATTTCCAAGCCAGTGTAATCCGGGAAAAATCATTGAGTGCCAGTGTACACAAAGCTATTGAAGACCATGCGGTAGTCTTTTATCCTTTCAGTCAATTACCCTGCTGGCGAGGTTACTGGCCTGCACTACAGGCTGACTTTGACAACATCGTCTCAACAATCAAATCCACAGTAGACTACGATGTCGATGGTGTGGTTATCGAAGTCACCAACGCTGATATCAAGCATAATATGGGGGCAACCCAACATCATCATCGCTGGCAAATCGCTTATAAAAACAACCAGAAGACGACCCGGGTCGAGGTGCTGGCTGTGCTACCGCAAACTTCCCGATCCGGTCGTATTAACCCGGTGGTCGAGGTACCCCCAACCCGTTTGAGCGGCGCCATAATTCAGCGTGTGAGCGCTCACCATTACGGCATGGTTGAAGAAAAAGGTATTGGTGTCGGTGCCATACTGGAAATCATCCGAAGTGGCGAAGTTATTCCCAAAATTGAAGCCGTAATCACCGCTGCCAAGGGGATTATTCCGCAACAATGTCCCAGTTGCAATAACGAACTCCTCTGGGACAACGACTACCTGATCTGCACCAATCACCTGCTATGCCCGGCTCAGATTACCCATACTATTGAGCATTTTTTTAAAATATTGGGCAATAATGATGGTTTTGGAAGAGCCACGGTAGAAAAACTCTTTGACCATGGGATCCGAAAAATCGATGCCATCTATGCTCTTAAGACTGCTGACTTTGTCAGCATGGGTTTTGGCCCCAAACAATCGATTAATCTGGAGATGCAGTTACTACGCAGTCGCCAAGAGCAAATTGAAGATTGGCGTTTTCTGGCTGCCTTTGGCATATACCGGCTTGGTACCGGTAATTGCGAAAAATTACTCAGCCACTATTCGTTGTCAGAACTCTTTATATTGACCGAAGAACAGATTACTGCAATCGAAGGTTTTGCCGAAAAAACAGCTGCCATGGTTGTTACAGGGTTACAAAAAATCACCCCTTTGTTCAAACAACTCGATCAACTCGGCTTCAATTTACAGCACCAAAAGCAACGTCAGATAAATGCTATCAGCTCACTGAGTGGTAAACTTTTTGTTTTTACCGGGACCATGCTACAAGGTAGCCGCACAGAAATGCAGGCAAGAGCCAAACAGCTAGGTGCTCGTATCGGCACAACCGTCACCTCGAAAACGGACTATCTGGTAACCGGCAACCATGTTGGCGCACGTAAAGTCAACTCAGCCAAAGAAAAAGGCGTACAGATTCTTAGCGAACAGGAATATCTATCGCTAATCAGCTGAACTATTCTGAAGACGGTCCAGCAACTTGCAGTAGCTCAAGTATACCGGCTACCTCGGGGATCTGTGGATCCTGCACTGGACGCATACTGTCCCAGTACCTGCAACTGGGGCACTGCCAGTTCAAGCGCTTCGAGGAAAACCCACAATGTTGACAGATATAGACCCGGTCAGTACGCAGTACCATTTGCAGAAACTCACCCAGAAATTTACTGTAAGGAGCATCTTGATCACACCCTTGGGACCGCCGAAACTGCAACAATTGCCAGAGGCCTTCAGCCGTGTTGTATTGTCGCAAATGCCGCAACAAGAACATCTCAGCAGCCTTGCCACCTCGGATTTCCCGAAGGTATTCGAGTACCTGTGATAACACACGCCCGGAACTGTTATGCAAAGCGAGGTTTTGCAGGTACTCTGCCAATGTGTCGGGGTCGTGAAGTGCCCGATAGCATTCAACAACGCCTGCAATTATTTCTGACTGTAACTCGGGTGCCAGCTCACCACAACGCCTCCAGGCACGTAAAGCCTTGCGATATTCTCCACTCTGAAAATGCATCTTTGCCGAAAGCATGATGGCCCTGACACTCTGCTGATTGGTTGCCAGTGCCCGATTGATACCCTGTCGTATTCCAGTAAGATCCTGTTCCTCGAAAGACTGTTCAGCGATCTCACACCAGTAGTGTGCAATAACGTGTTGCAAGTCTTCGTTGGTATATTTCATCAACCGGCGTGCTGCCTGATCCGCCTTACGCCACTCTCTCTCCCGTTCATAAATTAACTGCAGATAATGACATGCGGTAGCCGCGTGTTCATTGTATTCCGACAATTCCTGAAAAAGTCCTTCGGCGCGATCAAACCATCCGGCTTTATAATAATCTCGTCCAAGTTCATACAGCGCCAACATATGCTGCTCACGGTTGAGGCGGGTTTTCACCAGCAAGTTCTGATGAATGGTGGTTGCTCGCTCTAATTCGCCGCGCCTGCGGAACAAATTACCCAGTGCCAAGTGCACTTCTATGGTTTCCGGTGCAACCTCAAGGACTTTGACGAAAACTTCAATAGCCTTGTCAGGCTGCTCATTTACAAGAAAATTGAGCCCCGCAAAGTAGGCATCTGGGAGTTTTTGGTTACCCACCTTATTGACGACCTGGCGTCGCGCCGCCAGCCAGCCTGAAGCTGCAGCAACGGGTAACAATAGCAGATACCAAGTAGGATCAATCAAGCTATCCAGTGCCTCAATGAATACCTAGAAGGCTGTTACAACCCTTCTTCGATTAAGAGTCACTTTTTACCACTGCAGTCCGTAAGGGCTCAAGTTCCGAATGTGCCCGGGTCAACTGCTGACGACTACGAAACAATCGGTGCTGGAGTCTAACTTGATGCCACAACATCACCAAAACCCCACTCAGCACACCGATGCCCCAGACCAACAACAGCAACATCGCCAAAGAGCCTTCCCAGTGCAAACCAAAATAGTATTGCAAACTGACTGTCTGCACATTTTTGAAGGCGAAGGTTACACCGAACGTACCTGTCACAAAAATCAGCAGCAAGTAAAATATTCGGCGGAGCAATTTTTTCATTATCTATCGAAAATAACGGTTGGAGCCTGGCTAATAGTTACGGCTAATATTCGTATCAGTCCTGACTCCGCAATGCTGCATCAACTCGCAAACGAAGTTCTCGACCTGGTTTGAAGTGTGGTACAAACTTGTCGGCAACCAAAACGCTTTCTCCGGTCTTGGGGTTTCGCCCAACACGAGCTGACCGGTGGTGCAAAGTCATACTACCAAAGCCTCTGACCTCAATCCTGTCACCTTTCATCAAGCCCAATGACATCGCTTCGAGCAAGCCTTTCACAGCAAGTTCGACATCACGATAGGCCAGCGTTGGCTGCACCTGGGCGAGAGCTTCAATCAATTCTGATTTTGTCATAAACTGGCCGCGCCTCCCTGGTTAATTCATCTAGCATTTCTGCACTTCATCACTGTTTCATTATGGCTGGGTTTCATCATGGCCGGCCGACTGAAAGACCCTCCGGGTTACCGACAACCTATACAGCACAACCTGGAAAAAGCCGTTTCACCAACTAAGAGGCTGTCCGAGAACAGAGCACCCTCCGCAGATAAGCGGGCTTTGGACTAATTTTCCCCTACACCGTCATATACAACCAGTATTCGCCTCAAATTCGCCTACCCTCACCACTCCCGCCATGGATGGCAGTAGTGGCAGTTTTGCCGGAGCAACAAACCGGTCTGCCCCTGTTCTTGAACAGCCTCCAGGTGCATCTTCGACATGGCGGAACCAGTCACCAAAACAGCCCTTAGTCTCCATCACGGCGGCCAAGCTGCTCGGTGAGTTTATCAGCAAAGGAGCTACCTTTACTACCTGTTTTCCCTGTATATTCACGAATAGCCTGATCTTCCTGCTCGTCTTCAAACGCCTTGACCGACAAGGAAATATTCCGGGTCTTACGATCAATACTAACAATTTTCGCCTCAACTTCGTCGCCTACACTGAGCACAGTCCTCGCATCTTCCACCCGATCGCGAGACAAGCCTGAAGCCCGTAAGTAACCATCCACCGATGCGGTCAGGTTGACTACAGCACCTTTAGCATCCACTTCGGCAACCTTGCCTTTGACGACAGAGCCTTTGCCATTGATTGCAACAAAACTGGAGAAAGGATCGGTTACGGTCTGCTTAATCCCCAGCGAGATCCGCTCGCGTGCCGGATCGACTGCAAGTACCATAGCGGTGACTTCCTGACCTTTACTAAACTCTTTGACGTGATTTTCCCCATCATCATCCCAGGATAAATCTGTAAGATAAATCAAGCCATCGATACCTCCATCCAGACCGACAAAAATACCAAAATCAGTAATCGACTTAATGTTGCCAGTAACATAGTCCCCTTTGCTGTGGGTCAGACCGAACTCATCCCATGGATTTGTTGAACACTGTTTCATACCCAGTGAAATCCGGCGACGCTCAACATCGACATCCAGCACCATAACTTCGACTTCATCACCCGGCTTACAGACCTTGCTCGGATGAATATTTTTGTTGGTCCAATCGATTTCAGATACGTGGACCAGGCCTTCGACACCTTCTTCGAGTTCCACAAAAACACCATAATCGGTAATATTCGTGACCTTTCCAAAGAGGCGCGTTGTCTCTGGATAACGACGATCGACATTTTGCCAAGGATCTTCACCAAGCTGCTTGTAGCCCAGTGATACCCGATTGCGCTCACGGTCGAACTTGAGAACCCGAACATCGATTTCATCACCGACATTCATCACTTCCGACGGGTGTTTGATGCGACGCCAGGACATATCGGTGATATGCAGCAAACCATCAATGCCACCAAGATTAACGAAGGCCCCATAGTCGGTCAGGTTCTTGACAATGCCATGTATCACCTGTCCTTCCTGTAACGATTCGAGGAGTGAATCACGCTCCACGCTCAACTCTTTCTCAACCACGGCACGACGTGACACCACCACATTGTTACGTGCGCGATCAAGCTTGATGATTTTGAATTCCAGGTCTTTGCCTTCGAGAAAACTGGAATCCTTTACCGGCCGCACATCGACCAGGGAGCCCGGCAGAAACGCACGAACACCCTCGATAGAAACCGTAAAACCACCCTTGACTTTGCCAGTAAGCACGCCGTGAACGATCTGATCTTCTCGATCAGCAGTTTCCATATCTTCCCAGGCACGTTCGCGACGGGCTTTCTCCCGTGACAGGCGTGTTTGCCCGTAGCCATCATCGACACTTTCAACAGTTACTTCAACCTTATCACCAATATTGATATCAAGCGTGCCTTCGGCGTTAAAAAATTCTGAAACCGGCACTTCCGCTTCAGATTTCAGTCCCGCACTCAAGGTCACATACTCACCTCCAATACTGACTACTTCGGCCATCGTAAGGGCACTGGGACGCATCACCGTACTGGCCATACTCTGTTCAAATAATTCTGCGAAACTTTCACTCATGAGTTATCAAACCCGCTGATTGCAATTGTCTACTATAGTCCTTCAAGCCCTGAGACAGCTTACAGACCTCGGATCTACCCGCCTGCGGAAAAATGAAAATCCGGACCCGGACTACAGCAAACTCAGTTTGAAAGCCGGTTACCCAACCTTCGGTTAATATCTGAAACTACGGCCTCAATACTCATTTCTGAGGTATCGATCACCACAGCATCACCAGCCGGCAGTAGCGGAGAAGCTGCTCTGTCGGTATCCCTCGTGTCACGCTGTTGCAGCGCGAAAACAAGATCGGGCAGACTACCATCGAAGCCCTTAGCTTTCAACTGCTTGTACCTTCTTTTAGCGCGGATTCTGGCATCGGCCACAAGAAAAATCTTCAATAATGCTTGTGGGAACACCATCCGACCCATATCTCTACCATCGGCGACCAAGCCTGGCCACTGGCATTGTGCTCGCTGTTGCAGCAATAAGGCTGCCCTGGCCTCCCTGGAGGCTGCGATCACAGAAGCTTCTGCCGCCACACTTTCAGTACGCACCTGTGCCGTCACATCCTCACTATTGAGAAAGATTGTGCAACCGTCACCCATCTCATTAAGTTCGCAAGCAATAGACAATTGTGACGCAACCTCAGCAATGGCCGCACCATCACCGACTGTGACATGCTGCTGTCTTGCGGCCACTGCCAGGGCACGATACAAGGCGCCACTATCCAGGTAATGCCAGTTCCGCAAACGGGCGATGCGCACAGCTGCGGTTCCCTTGCCAACACCGGAAGGTCCATCAATGGTAAGCACAGGTATGTTCGATGTGTCGTTCATATCCTGTAGGGTTCAATTACAAAACCCGTCTGGCAGGCTATTTCGACGAAGCCTGGAAATGAGGTCGCCACATTTTCACAACCACGCACCTGCACTGGCCCTTGTGCCAAATGCCCGGCGACGGCAAATGCCATGGCAATACGGTGGTCACCAAAACTGTCAACCTGCCCTCCTTGCAACCGACCACCAACAATGGTCATCCCATCCCGATGTTCATGGATCTCAATCCCCAATGATTGCAGACCTGCAACCATGGCCGCAATTCGATCACATTCCTTGTGACGTAATTCTCCGGCACCATGAATCCGGGTTGTACCGGACGCCATGGCAGCGGCGATACAGAGCACAGGCAATTCATCTATCGCCAAAGCCACTGCCTCAGCATCGATATCCGTCGCCTGCAGCGGTGCTGCAGACACTGCAAGATCTGCTACCGGTTCACCACAAACTTGATGTTCATGTAAACGTGTAATCCTGGCACCCATAGACTGCAAAATGGTCAACACGCCACAGCGTGTTGGGTTGACCCCTACCGACTCCAGGAGCAGATTGCTGCCACCGGCCAGACTCGCGGCAACCAGGAAAAAAGCCGCCGAAGAGAGATCTGCCGGTACCGCGAGATTCACAGGATGAAGCCTTTGCGCTGGCTGTACGGCAACCTTGCCGGCAGCGACAGACAGCTTGACACCGAACCCGCGCAGCATACGTTCAGTGTGGTCCCGTGTTGGGGCCAATTCCCGCACGCGAGTCTGACCCTGGGCATACAGACCTGCCAGTAGCAGGGCCGACTTTACCTGGGCGCTGGCAACCGGCATGACATAGTCAATGCCGTGTAGACCGGATACAGGCGTAATATGCAATGGTGGGGTCCCTGTGGTCGCTTCTATCCGCGCACCCATCGCTGACAAAGGCTCTGTTATTCTGCGCATCGGTCGTCGTCGCAACGAAGCATCACCATCTAATTCGCTGCGAAAGGATTGACCAACCAGAACACCACTGAACAGGCGCATCGCAGTGCCTGAATTTCCCAGATCCAGTACTTCGGCGGATGCCTGCAAACCATGCAGACCCACCCCATGAATTGTGACCCCCCCGGCTACGGGACCTTCGATCACCACGCCCATGGCACGAAACGCTGCAATGGTGGCCTTGACATCCTCACCTTCCAGCAGCCCGGTCACGGCGACCGACCCGGATGCCAAGGCACCGAGAATCACCGCCCGGTGGGAGATCGATTTATCCCCTGGAACACGGATCCGACCGGTGATTGAAGAACCCGGGCTAACCTGATAACAAAGGGCCGGAGCAGCCGCAGAACTATTCATCACAAGTACTACTGTCATGGTAAGCCGCAAGGTGCGTATCCCGGACCTTTTTAGCATGGACGAATATGGCCTCAATGGCGCTGCCATCCTGAGCATCGATGTAGGTACGCAACTGCTGCAATTGCGACATGTATTGGTCAAGTCTCAACAGAATGGCTCGCCGATTCTGCAAACAGATATCACGCCACATAACCGGGTGGCTTGAGGCAATACGGGTAAAATCGAAAAAACCACCAGCTGCCAACTCGAAACAGGTGTCGGCTTCCTCAAGACCGGCCATGTAGTCGACTAAAGCATATGCCAACACATGGGGTAAATGACTGGTGGCTGCGAGAATTTTGTCGTGTTCGACAATGTTCATCCGGAGCAGGTGTGCTCCTGTAGCGGCCCACATCCCTTCAACAGTGGCAATTGCAGCCTCCGAAGTGTCCGGCTGGGGCGTCAGAATGACATAACGTTGCCGATATAATGCAGCAAAAGAAGCTTCCACTCCGGTGTTCTCGGTACCGGCAATCGGGTGAGCGGGGACAAACATTGAACTTCCTGACCCCAGAATCGAACGTGCCATATTGACCACCTCCCCCTTGACACTACCGGCATCGGTGATGATCGTTGTTTTTGACAACGCTGGTAGCATACTCTGCAATACTGCCGCCATTGCTCCCACCGGCGTGGCCAGAACCACCATGTCAGCACCAGCTACCGCTTTAGTAATATCTTGAGTCCATTCGTCGATAACACCGAGTCGCTGGGCAGCCATCAAGTTATCAGCCTGTCGGCCGACACCGATAATCCATTCAACAACGCCCGCCTCGCGCAAAGCCCGGGCCAAAGAACCACCGATCAAGCCGACACCAACGATGGCCAAGCGGCGAATGTGTGCTTGTATCAAGCTTTGATTTGCACTCATATGTGAGGTCAATCGAATCGGATTTTTCAGAGCAACGCCTGATCAAGAGCCCGTAGAAAACGGCTGTTTTCTGTAGACAGCCCATAGGTGAGGCGAAGATATTCCGGCATTTTATACCCCGCCATGGGTCGCACGATAACGCCCTGTTGCAGTAATTTCTCACAGATGACAGCAGCCTGCTCGACCTGAAAACTGACAAAGTTAGCCACCGACGGGATATAGGAAATACCACGTTCTGTCAAAGCCGCACAAACACGACGCCCTTCACGCTGATTCAACTCGACACTACGAACCACAAATTCATCATCTCCCAATGCGGCAACTGCGGCAATCTGTGCCAGATAATTGGTGTTAAAGGGTTGTCTGGCACGATTCAAAAGATCCGCCAATTGCGCACTTGATAGACTATAGCCAAGCCGCAGACCGGCCAGACCGTAGATTTTCGAAAAGGTCCGGGTCAATACCAGTTGCGGAAATGCCTGCAGCCAGTCGATACAATCCGGATACTCCTCCTCCTGAACATATTCGATATAGGCTTGGTCGACAACTGCGATCACATGCGTTGGAAGCGAACGCATAAACCGCCGCAGTTCATCAGCCTTCGACCAGGTGCCGGTAGGATTATTAGGATTGGCGATGAACACCAGTCGGGTATCATCGGTGATCGCAGCACGCATCGCTTCCAGATCATGACCCCACCGTTGATCTGGCACCTCAATCAATGTCGCTCCGACAGCCAGGCTGACCAGCGGGTAGACTGCAAAGGCATATCGGGAAAATACCACCGAGCGCCCCTGGCCGGCAAATACCCGAACCAACAACTCCAGGATTTCATTGGAACCATTGCCGAGCACCAATTGGTCCATTGTGACACCGTGGTGTTGTGCCAGTGCCATCTTAAGATCCGGGGCATTCCCTTCCGGATAGCGATTGAGCTCAGTGACCGCAGCTTTGATTGCTTGCACTGCTGCCGGAGATGGGCCAAGTGGATTTTCATTAGAGGCAAGTTTTACGGCATCCTCGATTCCGTATTCACGCTCCAGTTCACGCAAGGGTTTGCCGGGCTGATATGGAGTCAATGATACTATGCTTGGCTGAGCCAGTGTTATTGGATCAAATGTCATTACCATACCGCCTTCGGATAGGAACCGAGAATTTTCATTGCCGCAGACTTCTGAGTCAGTTCAGCCAGCGCCGCACGTAATGGTTCATCATCCTGATGGCCCTCAACATCAATAAAAAAGACATATTCCCATAATGCACGCGGTGAAGGTCGCGACTCAATTCGACTCATACTGACACCATGCCGGGCCAGAGGTTCGAGCAAATGCAGCAAATCACCGGGTCGATTACGACCGGACAGTAACAAACTGGTTTTGTCCATGCCGCTAACCCCGGCGGTCAACCGGCCGATCACTACAAAACGCGTGGTATTGGCGGGATCATCTTCAACATTGGTATCTAAAATCTGCAACCCATAGGTCCCAGCCGCAGAC
>DRJH01000317.1 GCA_011052285.1 Gammaproteobacteria bacterium | reverse complement strand
CGCCGGCTTGAAGCACGCTCGCCTCAGCGGCAGTGAGTTCTGTCGCGGATTCTCCATAGAGGCTCCTGTGCATTTGATCGATGGCCAGCGCTAATTCTTTGTTTAACTTCTCGGGTGCAGCCACCGCCAGCCCATGGGCCTGGAGGTACAAAACGTCTTTTGGAAGGGTATCAGTCATAATGAACTATTATAGTCTATCGTCAATAGGTGTAAATAGTTTAGGCCGGGGAACGCCCGCAAGGTCTTTTGGTAAGAAAAGCTAAATAAACAAAGAAATCAATTAATTATGCGTATAAAGAACATTACGCATAGATAATGCCTAAATGGCAGTTAGTTCAACTACTGGTACGGTGCCATAACTCTATGTGACATATATCTATGGCACATTAGCAAACCGAACGATGGTCGCTCAGGCCACTAACCGCACATGCGCATCGATGACATCCCAGGGTGCTACCAATAGCCGATCTTTGGTGCGCTGGATGAGATCGACTTCCTCCAAGGCACTGGCATCGACGTGGACGTTTTTATAATCCCGTTCCAGTTGTTTTGCCAATGCCCGGACACTTAATGGACCGTGTTGACGCAATGTTTTCATCAACTCGAGACGCTTCGGTGTCAGTACCGCAGCCAGCATCGCGAAGTCCTCGAAATTAAGGTGTATTTCCGCCTGCTCGACCTCACCGGCCTCGGCCTTGTGCCAGGCCTCGACGAAACGCTCAAAGCCGCTATTCGCATCTTCCACACCGATATGAATATGCTGTTTACTCATGATGATCACCTCGCAGACGTTCGATATCCGTCTTAAAATTCCGAATCAATTGTTCAACAGAGATAAAGGTGTACGGTTCCTCCTGATCCCCATCATGACGATGGTCACCTTTACCCCGCTCGTTGTCATACCGCACCAGGCACTTGCCGGGATAACCGTAATAAAGTCTGTACTTGAGGCCATGCGGCCTCTCGTTATCCGTGTCCGGCAGACGCCAAATCACCATTTCCCGAATAGCGCCATCGGCGTAAACGTACTTATCCCGAAAAAGCAGTTGAACCACCATATGGTATATTATACCATATGGTTATTTAGTATGAAACACGCTGAGAGTTTCTATTATTCGCGCAATATCAAAGAGGTAGCAAGAATGATAGACAGGCCGGGGTAGCCCAGAGTTTGAGTCGTCGGATTCAGAGTGCAATCCTCACTGGCTCAGGGCAAATGCGATCATCGGATTCCTTCCCTGAGCTACCCTTGGGATTTATGGCTATTTGGCAATGCATGCGGCTTCTACCACTTGGAATATCCAAAGAATATGTAGCAGAATCCTGGATAGTTGCAATGCGTTACCGGGTCACACATGATAAGAGGAACGTGACCGGGTAACGCTATTATGGCCAGAAGCAGATTCACCATCACACGGCAGGACAAGACTGCCGCACTCGCCTACCTCAGCAATAAGCTCCGTGATCCCTACTGGCCGTCAGAGGACACAGCCAGGCAAGTGAAAGCGGAGCGACAATACAAAGATGCAAAACGTGAGCTGGTCACGCTTAATGCGTGGTGTGAAAAATGGCTGGATAGCACCCAATGGACGCAGCTCAAAAACGCTATCCGTGCTGCCCGGAAGCGGACAGCGGATCTGCAACGTGATCCACCAAAAAGCGTTACCCTGTCACACAAAGCATGGCGGATCATTTCTGATCTGGCCAAGCATGATGAAGTAACGCTATCTGCGTTGATTGAAGACCGGCTGGGTAAAGCATGGGATAAAATGTGAGCGGGTAACGCATAGTACAGTCGTCTTAATGGCTATGCGGTGGCGGTTTGGCCGCAGGATGACGGCAGCTTTGGGAATTTTTATTTTAATGTGAATGGCGAGAAGCGTCCTTGCGGATTTAACGAGACATGCTAAAACGTTATACCATGAAGTATGCAGCCTTATTTTTCAGCCTTATTCTTTCCAGCCCGATATGTGCGGAAGAACCTGAAACCAAAAACTCCATTGGCTACCCAACGGTGGAAGAGGCGCTTAAAGATTTACGATCCCGTCCTGATTTGAGTGATAGGATCGTTGTCCGTCGAGGGTGGACTCATGTAGTGATCGAGCATGGCCGGGACAAAACACTATGGTCATTTACACCGGAAACCCATCCAGCTTACCCGGCAGCAATCAAGCGAGAGATCCTGAACAAAGACGGAACTGTGTACATCAGGATGAATATCCTCTGCGAGGCAGATAAGCATGAATGTGACGCCCTGGTTGAAGAATATGAACAGGTCAATGTAAATGTCCGGAAGAGATATCAGAGATCCGCTGACAGGCCGAAATCTTTCGTGAAAACAGCCGGAAAGGCCATTATCCAGATTCTTGATTATGACAAGAAATCCTTCAAGCTCTATAGGCAATCTCACGAGAGAATCGGCTTCAGCCTCTATGGAAAGCAGGAGCAGGAATACCTCACCGTAGAATGCGACAAGAGTGTCTATTACGACATTGGAACGTTAACAGCAAACCTGGTAGGTACGCTGAGTATTGGCCTGTGCATTGATGATCCAGTTTTAACCCGGGATGTTGTAAAAAATCAAAGGTCGTCTCTGCAGGCGGTCTTAGGCCCGCTGGCAGGCGATATCATGAAAATAGACGAAAATCTTTTCGAAACAGTCCCCATAGATAATGACCTGACTTTCTATTATTTTCCCATATATGTCGTGGGTCACGGAATCATGCTTAGCCAAACATCCGTTACAGTATCTGATGACTCCAATAGGGCTATAATCATTCAATTCTCCGGCCAGTATTTATGCGATCGTCTTCCGGATCTAAAGCTGTGTAGCGATCCCAAATCCACGCTAAAAGAATTATCGATGAAAATACTTGCTGATAGCCTATGAAGCGTTGCAGATTTAATAGGCCATGCTAAAACACGGGTAGAGGGAAAGAAATGATGCCTACTGTGCTCACGGCGATAGCAGCTTCTGGCCTTTGGTGGACCATTTGTTGCTACGTTATATATCGAGAACAACACGATGCATGGCTAGCCGAACGGAAACGGCCGCAAAATGATTCAGGCGCCATAGATCATCAGCTAGTGGATACCACTCGACGCCTACTTACCACCCAGCGTGGAAGTCTCGTTTATCTTGGCCTGTTTGGCGGAGATCAGTCGGAGCGCTGAGTCGGCTTCAGCTGATCCAGTAGTTTCTGGTAACGCGTTTCAAGCCGGGCATTCTCTTCACCCATGGCTGTGCAGGCGCTGATCTCGGTGGTGGCCGTGGTCAGGTCTGTCTGCAGGCATTCCTGCGTGTTTAGTAGCCGGGTGTTTTCCGCAAGTAAAGCCTCCTTATTCCCCTGCGTCGTGGCTAGCGCTTCCTTGAGTGTCTGATGGTCTGCCGACAAGCTGTCGTTTGCGGTCTGCGCCTGCGCCAGTGCGGGTTCGAGCGCCGTGATGCGCCGCTGGGCTTCGAGGTGAGCATCCCGGAAATGCATCACATCTTCCCGTGTTTTATGGTGCGCGGCCTCCGCAGCAGTCTGATTCGCCGTGAGGTCCTTTATCTGCGCCAGAAACTGCTTCGACTGTTCGGTCAGTGTGTGTTGAAGCGCCTGTTCCTTGGCCGTGCTATCAGCCAGTGCCTGATGGAGCGTTTGATTGCGTTCGTTGGTGCTGTCCAGTTTTCGTTGTGTCTCGGCCAGTGTCTGATCGAGATCCCCCATCGCCGTTTGCTGTTCTGCAAGCGTGTCGGTGCGGGCCTGGAGTGCTGACTCACATTCCGCAAGTGTTTCTTCGTGCGCTTTCAGCGTGGCTTCCAGTGAAGCGATCGTGTCGTTCGCCAGGGACAGTGCCTGGTCTTTTTCCGCCAGCTCGGCATCGCGCTCGGCATCGAGGACTGCCTGCAGGGCGTCAAATTCGTTTTCCAGCTGCGCCCAGAGTTGCGTGACCAGACCGGTGATGGGGTCCGGGATCGGCCGGTCTGAGGTCGGCAGGTATTCCCCCAAGGTCTCGTTGTCCAGTTCGGCCAGCAGGCGCTTGAGCCGCGGAATCGAACCGGTGCGGCCGGCGCGCCCCTGGCGCTGGCCGATATCCAGCAGGATCTGGTGCAGCCCGGGGCGTCGCTGGCCGGCTTTTTCATAGGCTTCCAGGGTGGCGCGGACGTCGGGTTTTTGCAGTGTGGCGGCGGACATGGCGGGCCTCCGGGGCTATTGTAACGGTGTAACGATATACCGAT
>DRJH01000316.1 GCA_011052285.1 Gammaproteobacteria bacterium | reverse complement strand
GCCTCATCCTGGGCGAAGGTACGTGCCCCGGCATCCCGTAATTCCTTCAGGCCGGTGGCACCGTCATCACCCATTCCGGTCATTAAACAAGCGGCAAAATTGGCCCCAGCGTAACGGGCTACCGACCGAAACAGCACATCCACCGAGGGCCGATGGCGACTGACCAGCGGCCCCTCCACCACATCCACCATGTATTGGGCACCACAGCGTTTTAACAGCATATGCTTGCCGCCCGGAGCGAGCAAGGCCCGGCCATTGTATAAACGATCGCCACTTTTCGCTTCCCTTACCTCCATGGGGCTGATTTCGTTCAAATGCCCGGCAAAAGCCGTGGTAAATTTGACCGGCATATGCTGCACAATCACCACCCCGGGCGACATTGCCGGCATCGCCTCCAGTACTTTTCGCAAGGCCTGTGTACCCCCCGTTGAAGCACCAATGGCAATGATCTTGTCCGTAGTTTCTGTCATCGCCCGGGTGGCTTTTTGCAGCACCACATCGGCAGAATATCTGGTACTGACCTTCATGGTGCTGTCTTTGCGTTTTCTGACCCGGGCCTGGGCGGCCGCTTTCACGGCATCGATAATTTGAATGGAAGAATCTTCCAGAAAACCCTTAATACCGATCTCTGGTTTGGTAATAATCTCCACCGCCCCGGCACGGATGGCATCCACTGTAGAACGGGCATGTTCCCCGGTCAGACTCGAGCACATCACCACTGGAAGGGGATTTTCAGACATCAGCTTACGCAAAAAGGTAATACCATCCATACGTGGCATTTCGACGTCCAGGGTCATTACATCGGGCATTTGCTTTTGCATTTTTTGCATCGCGAAAATGGGGTCCCCGGCCTGGCCGATGACTTCAATCTCCGGATCACTATTTAATATCTCCGACATCACTTTTCGCACCAGAGCCGAATCATCTACCACCAGAACCTTGATTTTTTTCACCATTTTTCTTTTCAATTCAGTTGATACACCGAAGGCCGCAATGAAGTCAAGGAGGAGACCATACCATGCAGGGATTCTGCATGTCCTGTTACGAGTATTCCTTTGGGTTGTAGATTTTCACATAAACGACGGACTACGCCAAGCTTGGTCTCTTCATTAAAGTAAATCAGAACATTACGGCAAAAAATTACGTCAAACTTCTCTTGCTTGCGCGGCGAGGTGACCAGATTATAGGGTGCAAAGCTGACATGTTCTCGTAATTCGGGGACCACGCTGACAAAGCCCTGATGCTGGTCGGTGCCACGCATCAGATAGCGGCGCCAATACGCTTTCGGTACTCCCCGGGCACGATGTTCTGAATAAATGGCCTGATGGGCCGACAGCAGGATTCGACTGGAGATATCCGTCCCCAGAATATGCCAGGGATTTTCCAGACCCAATTGATCCGCCAGCAACATCGCCAGGGTGAAGGCTTCTTCACCGGATGAACTGGCGGCACTCCACAGGCGCAGTGGCCGACCCCGGGCAAAGTGGCAGAATACGGTCTCCTGAAGAAAGGGAAAATGCTTAGTCTCCCGGAAAAAATAAGTCTCGTTGGTAGTCAGAAAATCGATGCAATGTTGTAATTCCCCGCTCCTCACGCCTTCAGCGCCGGATACATATCGATAATAGGCGGTCAGATCTTGCAGATTCAGGGCTCGGACCCGCTTGGCCAGGCGCCCGGCAACCAGTGTTCTCTTGCTGTCCGCCAGGCTGATCCCGGCAGCTTTAAAAATCAGCTCCTGAAAGCCGCAAAAAGTCTTGTTTGATAGCGCGAAACCGATCATTCATTGCATCATCAAGCTGCGGTTGCAACCAGAACAGGGATAAATGACACGTTGCCCAAGCCGGTCATCCCACAGGTACTACAGTTTGTTCAGGCTCCAACGGGGGGGTGCCGCCGTTCTGGAGCTGACCGACCACCGTAATTTCTCGGGCTGACAACACTTTTTCCACATCCAGGATGATCACAAACTGCTCATCAAGCTTGCCCATACCACGGATAAAATCGGTACGGATACGGGCCCCAAAGGCCGGTGCCGGTTCGATATTCTCGGACGGGATGTCCAGCACCTGCAATACCTTGTCGACCAGCGTACCCATCAGGGTTTGTTCTTCACCAAGATCCACTTCCATAATCACTATACAGGTGCGTCGGGTAATCTTTGATGGCTCCATGCCAAACTTTACCGCCAGGTCCACAACCGGTACCACACCGCCGCGCAGATTGATCGCACCACGGATAAAATCCGGCACCATTGGTACATGGGTCATATCACGGTATTCGATAATCTCCTTGACTTTCATAATGGGGATCGCAAACTCCTCCCCACCCAGCACATAGGTCAGGTATTGGCCCGCATCAAGGAGCGCGCCCTGTTCACTGAATTGCGCTTCGTTCATGACTACCCTCCCGCCTAATAGCGTTCAAAACCCTCAGGCGTTTCTTTGCTCGAACTCGCTGCGCTCACCTTGTTGCGTACCGGCCCCTGAGTTGAAGCATGGGTCGACGCACTCGTCGCAGTCTGCTGTGAACTCAAGGCCGCTTCACTGACCGTAAAGAAATCCATCATCTCGGCCAGACCCTTGGTTTGTGCCCCCATCTCCTCCGAGGTTGCCGACAATTCTTCGGCCAGCGCCGCATTACTCTGGGTGACTTTATCGAGCTGTCCCATGGCGCTGTTGATTTCACCGATCCCACTGGCCTGTTCATCACTGGAAACACTGATCTCCTGCACCATATCTGCGGTTTTCTTAATGCTTGGGACAATCTCTCCCAACAGCTTACCGGCATTTTCAGCCACTTCCACGCTATTTTTGGTCAAGCCGCTGATATCCCCCGCAGCAGTTTCACAACGGGCGGCTAGTTTGCGAACTTCCGATGCCACGACAGCGAAGCCCTTGCCGTGCTCACCCGCCCGTGCCGCCTCAATCGCCGCATTCAGTGCCAATAAATTGGTCTGGTAGGCAATATCTTCAATAATACCAATCTTATCGGCAATCTCTTTCATCGCATGCACCGTTTGTGATACCTGCTCGCCACCATCGTCAGCCTTGCTGGCCGCAGCAACGGCCATTTTCTCGGTTTGCTTGGCATTGTCGGCATTCTGGTTCACCGCTGCGTTCATTTGTTCCAGTGAAGAGGAGGTTTCTTCCACACTCGCCGCTTGTTCGGATGAGCCGCTGGCCAGGCTCAGTGCGGCACTGTTGACTTGCTCCGAAGCACTGCTCAAACCCGAGGTAGCGGTCTTGACATTACCGATCACACCCTCGATTTTGTCAATAAAAAGATTAATTGCCACACTCAGTTGGCCGATTTCGTCCTTGCCCTGGCTCTCCAGACGCTGGGTTAAATCTCCTTCTCCCTCGGCAATGTCACGCATGCGCACGAGAGCCGCAGCAACGGGTCGGACCATGCTGCGGATAACCAAAACCACCAGCAGCAAGGTGATCAGCAAAGCCACCAAGGAAATGATCAGTGCCGTCCAGTAGCCCCTTACGGCCGTATGATGTTGTTGTTCCACCTTGGTCAAAATTTCTTCCTGCAGCTTGTCCTCAACAGCCATCAGGCCGTCGAGACGCGTTGTCGCCGTACTGTACCAGCGGGTCGGATCCGCACCTAGATTGCCACCGGCAATGAGGCGAGCCAACGCCTGTTTGGCTGGCCCGTCGTCGACCTTGACCACCACATCGATCTGGGTCGGCGTACTGCCTTGCGCATACATCTTCTCGGCCGTTTTCAGCCCATCCAGATAGTCTGTAAACGTGTCCAGGATAATATTGACATCGCCTCTGTCCTGTTTGGATGCGCCGGGGATGGCGATATAACGATCTACCAGTTTTTCCAGTTCGGCATATTTTTTCCTGAAGCGCTGCGCATATTTCGGCTTGCCACGCAGCACGTAATTTTTAAACAAATGAATCGAGGCCCCATAGCCGATCGTTTCGAGAATTTTTGTCGTCAGCTCAGAGCGTAGCGCCCCACTATGGGCGATGCCACGAAAGTAATTGATCTCATCCATCAGCTTGC
>DRJH01000315.1 GCA_011052285.1 Gammaproteobacteria bacterium | reverse complement strand
TGGGTCATTCAATGCCCTGGACCCGTTTTTCAGCCCTGGATTTTTCTCAGAATGATTCTATTCAGGCTTTATCATCGTCTGGATTTAGGTATTTTTTCATCTTCGCCACCATGGCATGATCCAGCAGGCCGATACCGCCTTCCTTGTTCTCTACATGCTGGCGTATTTCTGTAAAGCGTTGTACGGCCTGTGGGTTATTTTGTAATCGTTTGACCCGTGCCGATGCCGTCTCAAAAACGTCCTCAAAGGTCAATTCGGTAAAGCCCAGCACTTTTAATCGTTTAACCGCCTTCATCATCGATTCATTACGAAAGCGGGTCAGATCATCGCTACTGATCTTGGCCAATGACTCGCGCCGTGCTCTTCGCTCAGCCGCTTTTTTGATGCCACTTCGTACGAAATCCGGCGCATCATTCAGTCGCAACCGGGCCTTGGTACTCCACGGCACGGGGCTCAATGGCTTGTCCCAAGCCTGCTGCAGAACGGCCACGGTCATGTGCTGCGAACCCATTGTACGAGCCAGATCTTCGGCATCCGCACGCAATAAATCGCTCATAAACTGTACTGCAAGCGCCGGTGTTCCCGATAACCGCTCTTGCAACATAACTTCAGCTGCCGGGCTCCAGTCCATAGCCTCCACATCAACCCCCGCCGCCCTGTCCCCGAGTGCCTCGACTTGATCCAATAGTTTACAGTTGACTTCAAGATGACCGCGTTCGGCAGCAATTTCCTCGACAATTTTTCGCGTAATATCCCGGGTGAATTCCGGGATATCTTCCAGCCAAGCCTGTGCTGCCTGCGTCCAGACGATGGCTTTATGACCGGGCTCGGGTACGATTGGCTCAGGCCGCTCTGCTGCATTCATGGTTACATCGCGGACTCCGGACAAAAAGTCTTCATCAATATGCGTTAAACCCGCTTCACGGGCTTTTTTTTCCGTCACGCTGCGCACCATGGCCTGCATAAAAGCTGGCGCACGTTGCAAACGAGTTTGTGCCGCCGCACTCCACGAGATTTTAGCGCTCATGGATGCACACTCTTGTTCTGATTACCTGGCTTCGAAAACTGCTTGCCAAATCGCGCCTGCCGCAACGTATCCATAAAATCTTTGGTCACGGTTTCCAACTGCTGTTCACGAGCCGCTTTCTCGACCTTGTTTTTAATCATTTTTTGGAGAAAATAAGGCAGCCTGTGCAAACACGCACTGGCCTCTTTGTGCCAGCTTACCGGGCTATCTACGGCTACGGACTGTACCGCAATCACAGGCAGCCCTTGCGGTTCATAACTGCAGAGTCGGTCTTCACCAAACAAGTCCCCATTCATAGCAAAAGGACGAGCCCGGCAGCCTCCGCAAAGCACAGAGAACTCACAACGACCACATTTTCCACCCAAACTTGGGTTGCGTAGTTGTTGAAAAGTTACCGCTTGCTCCCAAATCTGCCCGAATGAAGCCTGATGTAGTGAACCGACCGATTCTTCCACATAGGGGCAAACGGTAACAGCACCCTGCGGGGTCACCCGGCAATAATGCAAACCGGCAAGACAACCCCCGCCTTCATAACCCTGCGCCCGAGTCAGTGGCGAAGCCGGGTCTCGCTGGTAGGCCAGGCGCTTAAAATGAGGCGCGCAGCGGGCACGCACCAGCATCCCCGCATAGTGGTCCTGCACCCCCAGCAGATGGGCCAACACCTGTTCATATTGCTGGGCCGTGATATCGGTCATTTTCTCACCTCGACCGGTGCAGACGAGAAAAAAGAAATTCATCACCAGGGCGCCCTGCTGATGTGCCCAGGTCATGATTTCATCCACCTGCCCGACGTTGGCCTGATGGATACTGGTGTGGATCTGGAAAGATAGCCCTTGTTCCCGACACTGCGCAATCCCGTTCAGGGTATGCTGCAATGCCCCTTTCCAACCACGAAAAGCATCATGGAAGGCTGGCGTCAGGCTGTCAACACTGATACCGACGCCATGTACACCCGCCTGGACCAGGTGCCGCACATTGTTGTGGGTCAACAGAGTGCCATTGGTTCCCACCACCACCATCAATCCCAAATCGGCTGCATAAGCACAAAGCTCGTAGATATCCGGCCTCAGCAGGGGCTCGCCACCGGTCATTACCACCATGCAGGCCGGGTTGGTCTCACTGATCTGGGCCAGAATGCGTTTGACGTCGTTGCTATCCAGCTCATTGGCATCGCCGCTGTCACGCGTCCCGGCATCCAGATAGCAATGTGCGCAAGCAAGATTACAACGTAGGGTAAGATTTAAAGCAACCAGGAAGGGTTTGTGCTCAACCATGATTTTGCCGTGAATGGATCGATTTGCGAATCAAGAAACCTTGCGAAGAAGATAGGCGACAACACGAAATCAGCGCATCAACCAACACACTGTTCGTTACGCCACTTCACCGGTGAATGGGCATTTTTGCTGTTCGCCATATTGCGACTCAAAACTGGCTCGCAGATTCTGCATCAGGTCCTTGGTGATTTCCTCCAGCCCCTGCTGGGCAACATACATTTCCATCATCTGTTGGGCCATGGGCCGTACCTGATCCGGGATTTTATCAAGCAACTGCAAAGCCTCTTCGCTCCATCGCAGTGCAGTACTATTCATCTCAGTGCCCTCCATGACCTGAATCACTGGGATCATATTGATCAGGATGACTTTCAGAATGAAATGACCCGCCTTTCTCCCAGCTCTGGCTGGCCCGCTCGAGCGCCTCCAGACCCACTTGATCATAGCTCAACTGCCGAGCACAGCGCTCCACCTCTCTGGCGACCATACCACGCACAAAAACCGGTATCTTGGCCAGTCGTACTTCTGCTTCCTTGACCCAAGGCATGGTCATTGTCTGTACGGCTGAGCCGTGCCCCCATTCTTCATATTTGGCATCGATCAGCGCGTTATCAATCGAGTGAACCCCTTTCCTTGCTGCAAAGGATTCAATACGCTGTCGCGTGAGCGTGCGCATAAAACCTTCAGGGACACCCTCTAGCCGAAGCTTGGCTTGTTCCGTCCAGGTGGGTTTTGATTTGTCATCCGCTGTCACCTGAGCAGCCTTCATCGCTGCAACCTGACCGCTGCACAGACCCGAATCCGGTTGTATCGCATCCATCATCGCTTGTCTTGCTTCGGCCAGTCCTGCTTCACAAACCGCCAGAGTGACCTCCTTATCCCCTTCATGTCGGGCATAGGCTTGTACCCGGCTTCGACTGGAATCACGCATGAAGCCTGCTGGCACCCGCTCGATTCGTTCAATGGCCTCGGCAGTCCAGGTCAAGGCTTCAGGTTGTGCCGATGGTCTCTTTTCTGGTGCTTCATCCCCCATCACCCGCGACACATAATCCCTGGAGATGGTATTGCATTTTTCTGACAAGGCCA
>DRJH01000314.1 GCA_011052285.1 Gammaproteobacteria bacterium | reverse complement strand
GCTCGGCCGGACTTGATCTGCGTGCCATACTGGATAAACCGATGACCCTGGTACCCGGCGCCAGTGAGCTGGTCCACACCGGTTTAGCAATCCATATCAAAGATCCTGGTGTGGCCGCGATCATTTTGCCACGCTCCGGCCAAGGCCACAAACGTGGCCTGGTACTGAGCAACCTGGTAGGCCTGATTGACTCCGATTATCAAGGTGAACTGATGATTTCCTGCTGGAATCGAGGTCAACAGCACCTCCTGATTCAACCCTTTGAGCGCATCGCACAACTGATATTAGTTCCGGTGCTGCACGCCAGTTTTCACGTCGTCGACCAATTCGAAGACAGCAGCCGAGCCGGTGGTGGCTTCGGTCATACAGGGCGCAACTGATGACCCTATCAAAACAGCGATAGGCTATGATGACTACCCACTCCATACGTGATAGAGAACCTCTGGCATGAATGACCGGAACGCCAACCAAGCCGGGACACCGAACACTGATCTGCTCAGCATCGAAAGTGCCACCTATCTGGAAGGTTTGTATCAATCCTTCCTGCAAAACCCTTCCCGTGTCGATACCCGTTGGCGTAAGGCATTCAATCAACTCAGTGCCACCCCTGTCCAGCCTCTACCCAGCCAAGCGGTTGCAACCGGCCAGAGCAAGTGGGACCCGGAAATTGCTGATAAACAGGCCGGCGTCATCCGTCTGATCAACCACTACCGCAGCAACGGCCACCTGGCAGCACAAACCAATCCCTTGGAAGGCAACCCAGTTCCCCTGGACGAACTGGCGATCACATCCCACGGTCTGAGTGAATCTGACCTCGATCAAGCATTTTTCACCGGCTTTCTGAGTGCCGAGCCACGCATGCCTTTGCGTGACATTGAGCAGCTGCTGCAAGCTGTCTACTGCCGCTCACTCGGTTTCGAGTATATGTATATCACCGATCCCGCACAGCGGCGCTGGATACAGTCCCGAATCGAAAAACTACCGGCACTGACACCCTTTAGCACCGAAGAGAGAAGATATTTTCTCGATCGCCTGACCGCCGCCGAGGGTCTGGAAAAATACCTGCATACCAAGTATGTCGGTCAAAAACGCTTCTCACTGGAAGGCGGGGATTGCCTGATTCCCATGGTCCACGACCAGATTCAGCAATGTGGGCAATACGGTGCCAAGGAAATCATCATCGGCATGGCCCATCGTGGTCGGCTCAATATCCTGGTCAATGTGCTGGGTAAGAATCCATCTGACCTGTTCAGTGAGTTCGAGGGCAACCAGGAAATCATTGAAGATGATGCCAATACCGGCGATGTGAAATACCACATGGGCTTCTCATCGGATATTCTGACTCCGGGTGGGCCGGTCCACCTGGCCTTATCTTTCAACCCTTCACACCTGGAGATTATCTCCCCCGTGGTTGAAGGTTCGGTTCGGGCCAGACAACACCGCCGAATGGATCGAGATTATCACCAAATCATTCCCATTCTGGTGCATGGTGATGCAGCTCTGGCAGGCCAGGGCGTAGTCATGGAAACACTCAATATGTCCGAGCTGCGTGGCTACAAGACTGGCGGCACCATCCATATCGTCATCAACAACCAAATCGGCTTTACCACCAGCAACCCTGAAGATGCCCGCTCCACAACCTACTGCACCGATATCGCAAAAATGCTGCAGGTTCCGGTTCTGCACGTCAATGGGGATGATCTGGATGCAGTGATGTTCGCATCCCGCCTCGCTCTGGAATATCGCATGGAGTTTCATCGTGATGTATTCATTGACCTGGTCTGCTATCGTCGGCTGGGCCATAACGAGGCCGATGAACCCTCAATCACCCAACCATTGATGTATCGCAAGATCAAAACCCACTCTACTACCCGCACGATCTATGCTGAGCAACTGGTTCGCGAAGGCGTCATCACCGTGGAACAAGCGCAAACCATGGAGAGGGGCTACCGGGACAACCTCAGCAAAGGCAAAATTGTCGCCGGTCAGATCGCGATTCCGGAAAAACACAAGAACATGGTCGACTGGCGGCCCTATATCGGTGTCGACTGGACCACTGCAGTGGATACCTGTGTCGGCGTTGAGCGCATCCAGCGACTGATGAACAAAGTCCTGACCCTGCCTGCTAACTTCACCCCACACCCCAGAATCAGCAAGCTCATGGAGGATCGCAGGCGTATGAACGCCGGCGATCTGGCCATGGACTGGGGCTTTGCCGAATTGGCCGCGTATGCCACCCTGCTCGAAGAGGGTTTTGAGATCCGCCTGACCGGTGAAGATACCGGCCGTGGTACCTTCTCGCATCGCCAGGCGATCCTGCATGATTACAACACTGGCAAAGAGCTGATCCCCCTGACAACGGCAGCACAGAACCCTGAGCAACTTTCCATTATCAACTCCCTGTTGTCCGAGGAAGCTACACTGGGTTTCGAATATGGCTATGCCACTACCAATCCGCAGGCCCTGGTGATCTGGGAAGGCCAGTTCGGAGATTTTGTTAACGGTGCCCAGGTGTTGATCGATCAGTTCATCTGTAGCGGTGAGGCCAAGTGGGAACGCCTGTGTGGGCTGACCCTGTTCTTGCCGCATGGCTACGATGGACAGGGGCCTGAACACTCCTCGGCGAGAATAGAACGCTTCTTACAGTTGTGTGCGGCGCAAAACATCCAGGTTTGTGTGCCCAGCTCGCCGGCTCAGATGTTCCATATGCTACGCCGGCAAATGATCCGACCCATGCGCCGACCGCTGATTGTGATGACGCCGAAGAGCCTGTTACGCCGCAAATTGTCAGCCTCACGCTTAGATGAACTCTCCGACCAAAATTTCCAAAATCTGATTCCCGAAACCAGTGACCTTGATGACACCCTGATTGAACGCGTCGTACTGTGCAGCGGCAAAGTTTATTATGATCTCTACGAACAACGCCTGTCACTGAAGCAGCACTGTGTAGCGCTGCTGCGTATCGAACAGCTCTATCCTTTCCCGCGTGATGAACTGCGTGAGCAGCTGGGCCGTTACCCACAGGTCAAGGATATCGTCTGGTGTCAGGAAGAACCACAGAACCAGGGCGCCTGGTATCAAATTCAGCATCACATCAGCTCCTGCCTGCTAGCGGATCAGACCTTAGGATATACAGGCCGCACAGCCACCGCTGCACCCGCAGTTGGCAACCACAAATTGCATATAAAACAACAAAAAAGCCTGGTCAATAAGGCTCTTGACCTAGAAGCAGCATGAATCACTCGCCGCAGGAACCACCAATGACAGGACAACTCTTATGACCATTGAAGTCAAAGTGCCGGTGCTACCCGAATCCATCACTGAAGCCGCTGTTCTGGAATGGCATAAGAAAGCCGGAGACTACGTCGCGGAAGGGGAAAACCTGGTCGATATTGAAACCGAAAAAGTCACCATGGAAGTACCCGCTGTGAACAGCGGTGTGCTACAGGAAATTCTCCAACCCGCTGGCGCCACGGTAACCGCAGAACAAGTACTCGGTCATATTGATGAAACGGCTACGGCAACTGCT
>DRJH01000313.1 GCA_011052285.1 Gammaproteobacteria bacterium | reverse complement strand
TAGGGATTAAGTCCCAGTCTTGTTCCTGCCCTCTAAAAAGAAAATCAGAATAATTATCTGATTTTTCTTCTTCATCTTTTAGGTTGTTAATATATTCGATATATTGATGAAGAGTTGTTATTTCCATGTCATTCAATTTCTCATGATATTTTTATAATGCTAACTTGTCATTAACGGGAACCATTTTTCCCTGTAAGTCTTGCCTATATATGGACTATGATTCATCGTAATTCTATAATCAAGCTATGAACAGGGACGCATCACTATGTATCCAGCTTTTCAGCTTTTTTTAGCGAAACATAAAACACTTTTCACCTCAGTCCAAACACCCATTGGTCAAAGTCAGGTGCGTTCTTCGTCACCATTATGGGCTGGTATTTGGAAGAGTCAAGCATCTGCCCCTGACACAGTGGTTTGAGACCATATACAGATGACGGGGTAGAACCACGGGTGATTCTTGTTACATACAGAGCCTCTTGTAAAACTCGTGAGCGGTGATTTGCTTCCTCATTTTGGTCCATTTTTGATCTGGAATTTTGCTCCGCGGAACCACCATGCAACTCATCCCCTTGGCCAGGCTCCTGGTACAACGTCGCATCACAGTGGGCGGGTTAGCCGCAGGTTATCGGTTTAAACGCTTTTTGCCAGCACAATACCCTGATTTGTACATTCTCTTCTATAAATCGCTCCTCTATACTTTCCGCCACTATCTGTTGATGAGGCAGGGCTGACGAGGCATAGGGGAGGTACAGAATGTTACGCAGGGTGATTGTTCTATTGGCTGTTTTGGGGGTTGCCACACAGACGGCAATGGCTGTAACGACTGCGCAAGTTTTGAGGCCACCTGAGACACTGATATTTGTTAGATCGAACGATCAGGGTGCTGCACTGAGGTATCGACAGCTGTTAGTAACAAAATATGGCACACCAGGAAAAATCACCGCCGGAAAACTGGCATCGGAAGGCAGCGCAGCATTAATAAAGGGCAGACCACGTACAGCCTCCGGTTATTTCGCACGGGCAATTGCCTTGAAACCTGAGTCCTTCTCCTACTGGGCAGGATTGGGCAAGTCGATTTTGCAAGTGCAGCCAAAGAGTTTTGAGCGTCGACGGTTTTTTAATATTGGCTTGAACGCCGCTTTGAACGCCTATCTGAATTCAACCACGATTGATAACAGGGCGCAGGCATTGGTCTTGATTGCACGCAGTTATCAGGCCTTGAAGAATTATCGTCCGGCATTGGAGGCCTATAAGACCTCATTATTATTGGTCAATTCGGTCGTGGTCCAGCATGATTATGAGGTGCTAAGAGCAGCGCATGGTTTCAGAATGCTCCGCTATACGGTTGATGCGGAAGCTGCCAGCCCGAGGATTTGCCTGCAGTTTTCTGAGGATCTGCTAAGCAAGCAGCAGTATGCATCCTATGTGACCATCGACGGCAAGACGCCGGCTACACTGGTCCAGGAAAGTCGTCAATTGTGTATCGATGGTTTGCAGCATGGGGATAAATACCATATCGGTCTACGCTCCGGGTTGCCCTCTACTGTGGGTGAAGTGATCACCAAGCCCATCGCATTGGATGTCTATATCCGTGATCGAAAACCTGCTCTGCGGTTTGCTGGCAGTCAATATTTACTACCACGTATTGGCAGCAAAGGGATTCCACTGGTATCTGTAAACACGACGACGGCAGAGCTGCAACTGTATCGAATTGGTGCCCGGGGGCTGTCGGTGTTAATCACGGACAGGCATTTTCTCAAGGCGCTTGATCACTATAGTCTGGCAGATCTGAAAAACCGCTTGGCCAGCAAGGTCTGGCAAGGTGAGCTGGATATTGCCTCGCGGCGCAATCGGGAAGTGAGAACAGTATTCCCCGTGACCAAGGTGTTGCCGGAGCGCCAGCCCGGTATCTATGTGCTGGTCGCAACACCAAAGGGTGTGCGGGTCAAGGAGTGGCAGGCCAAAGCCACGCAATGGTTTGTGGTTTCTGATATAGGCCTGAGCACATTGCGCGGCAATGATGGTTTGCATGTGTTCGCCCGCTCATTGGCAACAGCGGCCCCACTGCCCGGTGTCAGGCTGAAGTTGTTGTCCCGATCGAATGAAGTGTTGGGTACACAGGCGAGTGATACCGAGGGTTATGCACATTTTCCGGCAGGTCTTGTCCGCGGTCAGGGAGCGAATACACCCGGGTTGTTACTGGCACGTAATCCGGATGGTGATTTTGTACTTGCTGATCTGTCGAAGCCTGGCTTCGACCTGTCTGACCGCGGGGTCAGTGGTCGTAGCGCTCCGGGTCCACTGGATCTTTTTGTTTATTTGGATCGGGGTATTTACCGGGCCGGTGAGACCATTCATTTGAATGTGCTATTGCGTGATCGTGCCTTGCGTGCGGTTACCGGGTTGCCATTGACGGTGAAGTTTGAGAGACCGGATGGCAAACTGGCAGCGACCCAGGTTATCAAAGAGGCTGGCGCCGGTGGCCATGTCTTGTCCTGGAAGTTGCCACCCAATGCCATGCAGGGTAACTGGCAGATTGCGTTCTACCTCGATGTTGCACAGCCGCCACTGGCACGCAAGACCCTGTTGGTTGAAGATTTTGTTCCGGATCAGATTGAATTCGATTTGGCTTTAGCAGCGAAACCGCTACAAAAAGGCAGCCTGGCAACCTTCTCACTTGCAGCGCGTTATCTGTATGGAGCACCTGCAGCAGGGTTACAACCCGAAGGCGAGGTACGGTTTACCGAGGTGCATACGTTGCCAAGCTATCCCGGTTATTCTTTTGGGCTTGATGGAGAAACACCGTTTTCGGCAACAAAGAATCTTTCTGGGCTAACGGCAACCAATGCGCAGGGGATGACCATCCTGCAATTTGGCATCGACAAGTTTGCGGACCATGGTGGACCCCTGCGTGCGGAGGT
This sequence comes from Gammaproteobacteria bacterium, assembly GCA_011052285.1. Lineage (GTDB taxonomy): Bacteria > Pseudomonadota > Gammaproteobacteria > Arenicellales > DRJH01 > DRJH01. Next base: position 558 of record DRJH01000313.1, on the reverse strand, counting down.
TACTGTGCGACTGCGTGAGTCCGGAGGTCGGACCGTTGAGCGTCGCAGGGTGGTCCCGCTTGCGGCCGGAACCGCACAGATTGGTATGCGTAGTGGATTTGCAAAAGGGCGTATCGCGGAAGGGGCCGCGGCATCGTTCGATATTATTACCCTCGATCCAGCGGGCAAACGCAGTGCGCTCGAAGGGCTGGAATGGTCATTGTTACGGCTCGAACGGCGTTATCAATGGTATCGCGGAGCCGGCGGCTGGCAATATGAACCGGTAGTCTCGAGCGTCAAAGTCGCCAGTGGCAAAATAAACTCCCGCAAAGACCGGCCAGTACAAGTATCGGTTACACCCACCTGGGGGCGTTACCGGCTTGAGGTGACTCGGCCTGGAGTTGCTGGGGCCGCGTCGAGCCTGACGTTTAGCGCTGGTTGGTATGTGGATGCCACTTCCACTGAAACACCCGATGGTTTGGAGATTGCTTTGGACAGGCAGCGCTACGCTTCGGGCACTGTGGCTCATCTGCGAATTTCGCCGCGTTTTTCGGGCAAGGCACTGGTGGTCGTGGGTTC
>DRJH01000312.1 GCA_011052285.1 Gammaproteobacteria bacterium | reverse complement strand
GATGGACATGCAGCAAAGATGGGAAGGTCGTAATCCCCTTTTAATCGGGTCTTGGTTATTGCATGTTGAAGTGGTACCAAAAAGAGCATAAAGTCGTAATCCCCTTTTAATCGGGTCTTGGTTATTGCTGTGGTGAGGCTGTATACCCAGGTATGTCCTACAAGGTCGTAATCCCCTTTTAATCGGGTCTTGGTTATTGCCTTGTCTCTGATCCACAGTCAAGAGTATTTATTGAGTCGTAATCCCCTTTTAATCGGGTCTTGGTTATTGCCACCCCCTGGTAGAATACACCACACTGGCAAGTAGATAGGGTAGAGGCTACCAAAAATTTGCTCTCAATCATCTGTTCACTGCTTTTTTTGCTTGCGACTCGCCGGCTGAGTATTCAGCTTATCGCGAAACTCAAGAACCGGCAAGACTGAAGATGCCTGTTCACCAATGGTATCCATCTGAATTCTCTCTGGCAGACGGTAAATCCGCACATCGTCAGCCCGCTTGTCAATACATTCTTCCACTTCCCTTATTATACGCCCAATTTCCGTCCGGTTCATTTCTGTGTAGTACACGGAATATTGCACCATAACAGCTTTGTGAGAAACAACCCGATGCACTCTCTGAAGCCTTTTTGGATTCGCAATGTCATAGCAGATTAACAGTGGCAAACGTTTGTTTACCGGCACAGTTCACACTCCAAAATCCATCGTTGAAAGCGAAAATATAATCCACCAAGCAGGTTCATTTGACGCTTCCGGCGACGTTCGAAAGCCTGTACCACCATAAAGTTCACCGTATCTTTGTCTGCACCACGAAGCTTCCTCCACTTATCAGCATCATTGATCAAAACAACCAGCATATCCAGTGCCAGGCAGTCAGCCATATCCTCTGTCAACTTCCACCCACGAGACGGTATCTGCATAATTTCCGGCGGGACCTCCAGTACCAACCAATACTCAATCACTGCAGATATTGCCATTGTCCGCCACATCTGCAGCAAGCATTCTGCCCACTGCCGCCGTATACTGTAATGGTGGAATAATCGGTTTAGCCATTCCTTCTCTCGCCTCGGCTCATAGACGATCCGCAGCTGCCTGGCCAGACTGACCATCGCTAAATGGTGTTGTGCATTCAACCAATTCCGATAACGATTTTTCCAACCTCGCTGTGATAACAAATCCGTAATTCTTTCCGTCCATAAGGTCTCACCAACCGAGAGAGGATTAAAACTGGCTAAATACACCCCATTTGTAGCACGCCAAACCATTGAAATCTTTGCCTTCATACAAGCTTTAATGACAAGGCTCGAAAAGTTCGTACTGGCAAACATCACGATACGTGAGATCCTAGCCAACGGAAATCTGCAGGGTATTTTTTTCACGACCTTGACCACCAGGCTGGGGCCATCATCCAGTCGCACCACAGCCCGACTACCCAGATACAGTGGCTGCTTCATTCAGTCTTTTCCTGGATCGTTTTTCGCAGCAAAATAACGCCTTTGTGCAACGCCTTTCTCGGCAATTTAGCAAACTGTTCCCAGCGCATATAAAAAATACCCCGGCCTGTTTTCCCCAGTCTGCAGACATTCTGTTGTGCACCAAAATGCTCCTTGCGAATTGCCCTGCTGTGAAAAAGCTCAAGCACAAAGTCGTCAATCACCGGCCGCAAGGGCTCGATACAATCACAAGCCAGCGATTCACGACTGTATTCCGGCGCGTGAAGGAAGCCGATGCAGGCATCGAATCCTGCCTGTTGGGTGATTCTCACCGCTTCAAAATGCAACAAGGTATAGCTCAGCGACAGCATTGCATTGACTGGATCCGGTGGTGGTCGGCGCTGCCTCTTGTGAAATCCCAATGAAGATGGCAGCGCTTCGGTGATTGCCTTGAAATACATCGCTGCCCCACCGCCTTCAATCCCACGAATTGTCTCCAGAGCACAAGGTTTCGCAAGTCGTGGTAGCAGTTCCAGAATGCCACGAACTGCTGTTCTCCATGCGACCTTTCGGGTATTGAGCTTGCGCAAGGTTCGTAATTGACCGCGAAGTTTCATGGCCACAATGGCAGCGGCAATCATGGCGGTTTTTTCCGAATCACAAGCTGAACGATATTGTTGTAAACGCAGGGCGTGGTCCCGACCCAGAGGCGGCGAGATAATCGCCGTTTTTCGATGATCTCTTGGGGATAGAACAAGAATACTTGCGCCAGCAGCGGTCAATGCGCCGATCACGGATGTATGCAACCAGACGCCGGTGGTCACGACCAATCGACTGACCATCGCTACCGGGATGAACTGGGGCTTCTGATTCGGCACCTCGATACGCACCCGCCGATCGCGCAAGGTCAGTTGACTTTCTTTATGATCAATCACCAGGGTCTGCATTTTCAGCCCTGATAATAAAAATGCGGATCAACAAGCGGCTGAGCGAGACCCAGCAACGCTGTTTTCGTGCGCGGATCCATACGCAGCAGGAAAAACCGATCCCTGTCCGCATGAATGGCCTGGGCAGTTGAGTTCAGAAGTGCTTTTCTTTCTGTCCTGCTGAGCCAACATTCATAAACGGATTTCTGACCACCCGTGGCATAACCTTTGATGATCACCAGAACACGATGCAAACGCTTCGGGTCGGCTACATCATAGGCTGCAAGATAAAAATGTCTGGCCATGTCGACATCATGCCACGCTCAAAAACACCTTGTCAGCTTTCACAAGCTTGTGATGGCGATCAAGCAAGCCATTGACAAATCACAGACTGCAAATTTTTTAAACCCGAATCTGAACAGATCCGAATGCCCGCCTGCTTGGCACGTTCAAGATCCGCTTTTTTCAGGTGCCGACAACTGACCAGCATGGCGCGTGCACGCAAACCGCCCAAATCATCCGTCAACGAGTCCAGTTTATAGACGACTTGCCCTCCAACACCCTTGTTCGTTACCAAGTCCCCGGTCTTGCACTCGATCAGATACAGACTATTGTCGTTAAGAAAAACCACATCCAGTTCGTTTCTTACCCCACCACGATTGACTACCAGCCCTTGTGCTAAATCATGGATATGCTGTCTCTGCTGATTGCGAATCTGGTGGACTACCGTCATCACATGCTGTTCCAGCCAGCCACCGTTGACAAAAAAACGTGATTTCTCGTTGTCAAAACAAATTGCCTCGCCATCAAAGCTCAGCCATCCGCAATCCGCAAATAACCCGATGAGCTCGGTTAATTCGGACCATGACCTCTCCCCCTGAGACAGCGTGACCCGAAGTGAGCCCTCGGCTTTATTAGCGAGATAGTTCAGCGTCCCCAAGGCTTTAGACAATCGCGACAGATTGCCTATAATCCGGACCGACAGCTGGTGCTGTTCGTCCGGGAGAATGGTACGATTCATCTTGCCTGGCTCGACCTCAACACCATGTGCCTGAAAGAATTGAGGCAGATGTATTCTGTCCTCGAGAGCAAATGATACCCGGTCAGAGGGATGCATCCAGATCAGGCGATCTTTGCCCGGATGGACATAAAAGATCGGCAGCCCATAATCACGAAAGACTTCATACGCAGCAATCGACATGGGCTTGGTGCCGCCGGTGGCATTGAGTGCGATATCGTCAGCCACCGCCGGATTATTCTGGAATGGCTGCAAGAGCTCGAGCACCCGCAGGCGAATGTGCTCAACATCCATGGCATCATCGATCTGCCAGAGAGAAACACGAATCCCTGAAGGTTGCAACACTTGCCGAATTTGTTGTGCTTGCCGCTGTTTTTCGGGACTGACCAGCAGGATGACCCGCTTGGGCCTGAAAGACCGATCCAGTGCCGGGGTGATATTGGGCGTCGGCTGATCCGACACCAAGCAGAGGTGAACTGTCGGATTCATGCTATCAAATCAACAAAAGGGATAGCCCGCACTCCCGAACCCAGGGGCAGACGCACTTCCCCCGGGTGAATCACATAACCGGGTGCCGCCCGGTTCCCGAAAAGTTGCGTAAATTCATGGAGTCCTTTGGCGTGAGCAGGCTATGCATATTTGCATTTCAAATGCAAATATGCTGGTTACTGAAATGAAGCAAACTCCCTTGGTAGTTGCGGAGGAAGCTTCTTGAACCCTGCCATGGCAAATTCCTGTTGCAACATGGGCAGGAACGAGCGTTCAAAGCAGCCGCTGTCCAGCTCATGTTTGTCTTCTTTCTCCGATTTACTCGTCAAGGTGGATCGTTCCTGTTTGCAGGTGATCTTTTCGTACAATTTCTTTGCTGATCAACCTGTCCAAATATCGGGGGACACTTCACGGTTCAACACTTCAAAGCTTTCCAGTCTGGCAGCACAACGCTCCATCTCTTCCGCGGTCAACTCGCGCCCCCGCAGATCTCGGGGCAGGTCCATGGACAAATTGATATATTGCGCTCCCCGCTGGCAAATAGCCGCCACCAAATGTACTGGCAACGAACCGATGACCGTGTCCCCGGTCCCCACTTCTTCGGGTTGCAAATGTATGACATGTTGGTCCACAACAATGCCGTGGTTTTTTGCCCACAGCACGGCACCCGCATGACGTGAGACAAAAAAAGTTTTTCCTGTCGGCTTTCTATGCTCGGAGGAAGCGACTGCCTGAGCCTGTGCAAAACGATCCACCAGGTCGATCACACGTTTTTTTAATGCACTGCCTGCCAGCGGTTGTTTGCGGAACCCGCCGTGTTCAATATCATTACGGATATCCCCCACCTGTTTTTGAAGTGCAGGGTTTACCTGATACCAGTCATGTTCCGCTCCCTGGCGTTCATCATCAGCAAAATCCCGACCCACATCACAAGCTCCCTTACCAGCAGACAGGCAGATGTATCCTTCGCGCACCACGACAACCGCTTCGGCATAACGGCCTAACCGACTATACAATTCGGCCAACGCCACCAGCGCAGCATGCCCCGTCGCACCTGACAGAGTCGTCACACCACACATGGGTGCGACCATATTCCGCAAATCCTCGAGAACCGTCTGCAGTGGCGGCATCAGGCGAGAGACATCACCGCTGCACTGCTGCAAGGCCTGCAGCAATGCTTGTGCGGTTGAAGTGCCCGGTTTTGTCGCATTCTCCTCAATTCCCAACAGGATTGATGCAATTCTGACGGTAGCCAGGTCGTCCGCAAACCTTGATATGGCATTCACCAATGGCTTGAGTTTGGGCATATCCTGGTGGCCACCGCCTTGCTGATAATGGTTCCGTCGAATAGCACTTTCTGCGCGACTGGCCAGCGTGTTCAAAATATCCGCTCGACCGCTGCGCAAAAATACCACCAGGGCATGAACCCAGTCCTGCAATTCTACAAATAAAGTCAAATCCCAGATGGGGGCCGCATCCTGCCCCGGCTGAAACTCGCCGTACAGTAAGCGCAAATCAGCACAACCGTGCTCGGTCGCACGTAATAAGGATATGACGGTGGAAGCAAAAAACGGCTGAGCGCGAAAACCGTGGGTAATATCGACAACCACTTCGGCATTGGCAAATTGCACAAGTTGGGCACGCATGGCTTCAAACAGTTCCCACTGTTGCTCCTTGCAGGAGCCACCAGG
>DRJH01000311.1 GCA_011052285.1 Gammaproteobacteria bacterium | reverse complement strand
TCGGGAACTCAAAGGCGATAGAATGTTCGCAGATGATCCAGCAATCATTGGCGGGCTGGCATGTTTGGGTGGTATCTCTGTGGTGGTACTTGGCCATCAAAAGGGTCGTGAAACCAGGGATAAATTGCGACATAATTTTGGTATGCCCAAACCGGAGGGCTATCGCAAGGCACAGCGCTTAATGAAATTAGCAGAACGATTTCAGTTGCCATTGGTGACTCTGATTGATACACCGGGAGCCTATCCGGGCATTGTGGCTGAAGAGCGCGGGCAGAGTGAATCAATTGCTGTCTGTCTGCAGCTGTTATCTCGGTTGCGAACACCGATTGTCAGTATTGTTGTCGGTGAGGGAGGCTCTGGTGGTGCACTCGCTATTGGCGTTTGTGATCGATTACTGATGCTTGAATATGCAGTCTATTCAGTCATTTCTCCTGAAGGCTGTGCTTCGATTTTATGGAAAGATGCAAGTAAGGCACAAACTGCGGCCGAGGCAATGAAGATTACCAGTCATGATCTGTTGGCTCATGGACTGGTTGATCGTGTACTTCCTGAACCACTTGGTGGTGCACACCGTAATGTTCGCGAGATGGCTGATACCATCCAGGTGGCTGTTCTCGAAGAATTGCAACAACTACAGGCGTTGGAGCTTGATGAGCTCCTGGACAAACGTTACCAGCGATTGCTTGAGTATGGTAGTTTTGAGGAGATTGGTGCCTGAACTCGAACACGCTCACGAATATTGATCCTGATGGGCTGTGGTTGTGGCTGCAGACTTGTGGGGTAAAGAAGGGTGAAGCACTCGGGGTTGCGTTCAGTGGCGGACTGGATTCGACGGTGCTGCTGCATCTGTGTGTGTGCTTGCAGGCTGTTCATTCTGTATACGTAACCGCGTTGCACATCGACCATGGGCTGCACCCTCATTCCGGACAATGGTGCAAACATTGCCAATGGGTAGCCGCCGATTTGGGTGTGCATTTCAGATCAGCTCGATTGTCTCCTCTTGCCGCACAAGGCAGCGGACTGGAGGCAGTGGCAAGAACTGCGCGCTATCGAGCGTTGGCCAAGCTCAATGATGGATGCTACATTGTTGTCGGCCATCATCAGCAGGATCAGGCTGAAACGGTGTTGCTACGCTTAATCCGGGGCAGTGGTGTGGCCGGGTTGGCCGCCATGCAGGCTGTTTCACGCATGGAGAATAATCTGATCTTGCGACCATTTCTGTCGCTTCCCAGGCAGCAACTTCAGGTTTACGCCGATGATCAAGGCCTGGAATGGCTGGAAGATCCATCCAATACGGATATTCGTTATGATCGAAATTGCGTACGCCATCGTATTATACCGCTAATGCGTCAGATGCGTCCCGGCGTCGATCGGGTGCTGGCACGAGTGGCCAGCCATATGACACAGACAGGTCGTTTGCTCGATGAAATTGCACAAGCCGATCTTAGCTCGGCATCTGCGGATGCCCATAGTCACTATGCCGTAGCTGCGGTGCTGGATTGTCAGCTACTAAGGTCCTTGAGTATACCCCGTAGAGCCAATTTGCTGCGGTATTGGGTTCGTAATGCACTCGGCCAGGCACCAACTACCCGCCAGCAACAGACGATCGATCGATTAGTTAGTGCAGGACAACAATCCGGCTTGTTACAGCTGGGATGGTACAGCTGCCGACGTTATCGTGAGCACTTGCACCTGCTGGCGCAGCTACCGGATGTACCCGCACCACTGAGTCCGGTTCATTTTCCCGGGAACCGGCAAGCAGAATCTTCAGAAATTGTATTGTCTGGAGAGTTGACTACCGAAGGTGGTTTGCGTATCTGTGAAGCCGGCTATGAAATACGCTTTCGCTGTGGCGGGGAAAGCATACACTGGTGCGGTCATCGGCGTTACTTGAAAGGACTTTTTCAACGGTTCGCCATTCCACCCTGGGAGCGTGGACTGATGCCTTTGTTATATGTAGAAGATGAGTTGGTCGCCGTGGCCGATTTGTGGGTCGCTGATAGTTGGCAGGTGGATAGCCCTGAGTTGGCTGTGAGCTTGCATTGGGCCAGGGCAACGATGAAGGCTCCAAAAGGATGATTTTCCCGTACGTAGTAGTTTTATCTGGATAGATGATTGTGACTGTGGTTCACTTTTGATATGCTGTTCAGCCGTCCGCAATGGGCGGCGTTGGTAGTGCAACACTCCCTCTATTGCCCTCTTTAAGGTTTTGCAGAATCTGATCGTTTTGCGAAAATGTCTTTGATTTTCCTGGCCTGTTTGTCTCGTTCAGGCTGCTTATTGTGAGTTGACATGAACAACAATCCATTGTGTATCAGGCAAATGCGATGAATACTCGTTATATCTTCATCACCGGCGGGGTGGTGTCCTCGCTCGGCAAAGGGATTACCGCAGCTTCATTAGGGGCACTCCTGGAGGCGCGGGGCCTGCGGGTCACTCTGATGAAGCTCGATCCTTACATCAATGTTGATCCTGGAACCATGAGTCCATTTCAGCATGGGGAGGTATTTGTCACTGATGATGGTGCTGAGACCGACCTGGATTTGGGCCATTATGAGCGTTTTGTGAATACCACAACCGGTCGGCGCAACAATTTTACCACGGGCCAGATCTATGAACGGGTGATCCGCAAGGAACGCCATGGTGATTATCTCGGCGGTACCGTTCAGGTTATTCCTCATATCACTGACGAGATGAAGGTGGGAATTCGTGCCGGTGCCAAAGGAGCGGATGTCGCATTGGTGGAAATCGGTGGCACAGTCGGGGACATTGAGTCTTTGCCGTTTCTTGAGGCCATTCGCCAGATGCGTATCGAATATGGCGCCATGACCTGTCTCTTTATCCATTTGACGTTGGTCCCCTATATCGCCACGGCCGATGAAATCAAGACTAAGCCAACCCAGCATTCAGTCAAGGAATTGCGCAGTATCGGAATTCAGCCAGACATCGTGATCTGTCGTTCAACACAGCCACTCGCTTTATCCGCCAGGAAAAAAATATCGCTATTTACCAATGTTCCTGAAAGAGCAGTCATTTCCGCCTACGACTCGGACTCTATTTACCGGATTCCGCGAATTTTTAATGAACAGAAATTGGATGATATCGTTGTCGAGCAATTGGGATTGCGATTGCCTGCTGCTGACCTGAGTGATTGGCAGAAAGTTGAGCTGGGTGTGGATCAACCTGATGCGGAAGTGACGGTGGCGCTGGTTGGCAAGTATGTTGGGTTGACCGAATCCTACAAGTCACTCTCTGAAGCATTGATTCATGCGGGTATTCAAACCCGTACCCGGATTCGTATCCGGTATGTTGATTCTGAATTACTGGAGCAAAATGGGGTTGATGAACTGACGACAGCCGATGCCATTTTGGTACCTGGCGGATTTGGAAAACGCGGTATCGAAGGTAAGATCGCTGCCGTACATTATGCCCGCAAGCACGGTATACCCTATTTAGGGATATGTTTGGGTATGCAGGTCGCAGTCATTGAATTTGCCCGCAATGTAGCCAATATGCAGGAGGCGAACAGTACAGAATTTGCTCCTGCCTGCAAGGACCCGGTGATTGCACTGGTGACCGAGTGGACACAATCCAGTGGTTGTACCGAACAACGAACGGAAGATATGGATATCGGTGGCACGATGCGGCTCGGTGGTCAGGAATGCAGCCTGCAAAAAAACACTCTTGCCAGAACGATCTATCAACAAGACTGCATTCGTGAACGGCATCGTCATCGCTACGAATTCAACAATGGTTATCGAGATTCTTTGCAACAATTTGGTCTGGTTTTCTCTGGCGATTCCAGGGATGGTCTGGTAGAGATGATCGAGTTGCCCAATCATCCCTGGTTTGTAGCTTGCCAGTTTCATCCGGAATTTACTTCAACACCACGCTTGGGACACCCGTTATTCAGTAGCTATATTCTGGCCGCCAGAAAGGGACAGCTTCCAGGAGAAAAATGAGTAATTTACTGACAGTGAATAGTCATCATCTGGATTTTCGAGCCGACCGCTCGCCACCTTTTTTTCTTATCGCCGGGCCCTGTGTGCTGGAGTCAGAAGCACTTGCGTTTCGTGTAGCCAGTAAACTTAAAGAAATCACCCAGCACTTGGGGATCGATTTTATTTTCAAGGCTTCCTATGACAAGGCGAATCGAACCTCGGTACACGCGCATCGAGGACCGGGTTTGGAAGCGGGGCTGCAGGTATTATCAGACATTCGCCGGCAGTTAGCGGTACCGGTATTGACAGACGTGCATAGTGTTGCCGAGGTCGAGCTGGTTGCAGAACGCGTCGACATCTTACAAATACCGGCGTTTTTATGTCGCCAGACTGATTTACTTCAGGCAGCGGCGGCCAGCGGCAAACCGGTGAACATCAAGAAAGGGCAGTTTCTGGCACCTGCTGATATGTTGCATGTGGTTGAAAAGGCCCGCAGTGCTGGAGCGCAGCAGCTGATGGTGTGCGAACGGGGTAGTTGCTTCGGTTATAATAATCTGATTGTTGACATGCGCTCTTTGGCCATACTGCGCCAGAATGCCTGCGCCGTTGTTTTTGATGCCACACATTCTGTACAGTTGCCTGGAGGCAAGGGTGGATCATCCGATGGGCAACGGGAATTTATCCCATTGCTGGCCAGGGCTGCAGTGGCTGCCGGGGTCAATGGCTTATTCATGGAAACACACCCTGAACCTGACCAGGCACTGAGTGATGGACCCAATGCCTGGCCGTTACAGAAAATGCAGGAACTTCTTGAAGACCTGATAAAGATTGATCTGTTACATCTGAACTACCGGAGAGATATAAATCATGACTAAAATCAGTCAAATACAGGCTCGCCAAATCCTGGATTCCCGAGGCAATCCGACCCTACAAGTCGATGTACGGTTAAGTGATGGCAGCCATGGAACTAACTCGGTACCGTCGGGAGCTTCAACCGGTGTTAATGAGGCCTTGGAGTTGCGCGACCATGATCCTGCCGTGTATCAAGGCAAGGGTGTACTGCAGGCTGTTGCTCATGTTAATGATGAGCTTGGCAAAGCATTAAAGGGTAGAGATGGGTCTGACCAAGCGGCCCTGGACGAATATTTGATTGCCTTTGACGGTACGCCAAACAAAAGCCGCCTTGGTGCCAATGCACTGCTCGGCGTGTCACTGGCCGTGGCCAGAGCCTATGCCAGGCATAACCAGCAGCCTTTTTTCCTGTATTTACAGCAAAAGCAAAGATTATCCCTGCCGGTGCCACATATGAATATCCTTAATGGTGGGGCACACGCAGAAAATTCATTGGATTTTCAGGAATTCATGATCGTGCCAGCGGGCTTTGACTGCTTTACCGATGCCTTGCGTAGTGGTGTGGAAATCTTTCATTGTCTTAAAAAGGTGTTAATGGAACGGGGGCTCAATACCGGTGTCGGAGATGAGGGTGGGTTTGCTCCGGATCTGGATTCTCAAGCCGATGCGATTGAACTTATTCTTGAGGCAATTGAAAAGGCCGGTTACAGGGCAGGCGAGCAGGTTTGGATTGCACTGGATACTGCCAGTTCGGCATTTGTCGAACATGGGCAGTATCATCTGGCAGCTGCAGGGAGTCACTATTCTCCCAGTGAATTCGTTGACTACCTGGCTGATTGGGTGGACCGATACCCGATTATCTCCATCGAAGATGGTATGGGTGAAGAGGATTGGCTGGGCTGGAAACTACTGACGGATCGACTGGGTTCGCGTGTGCAACTGATCGGGGATGATCTGTTTGTTACCAATACCGCCCTCTTGCAACGTGGTATCGATGAAGGAGTCGCCAATTCAGTGCTCATCAAATTGAACCAGATCGGCACATTAACCGAGACTCTCGATGCGATTCGCCTGGCGCAGGATAACCAGTACACGGTTACGATATCGCATCGTTCTGGTGAGACCACGGATACAACGATTGCGGATCTGGCAGTGGCGACCGGTGCCGGTCAGATTAAGACGGGTTCCCTGTGCCGTTCCGAACGGGTTGCTAAATACAATCGCCTGTTACAAATTGAAGAAGCATTGGGATCTGCTGCTTTTTTCCCGGGCCGCCAGGTATTTCGTAACGGCGTTTGAAAGCGATGTGCTAGACTACGTGCCGATGCGATCGGGTAGATTATTAATGAGTTTTTTGATGCTGGCTTTGCTGTTGCTGCAGTGGGCCTTCTGGCTGGGCAAGGGTGGGGTACTTGAATGGCGGGAATTGCGTGGACGGGAGCAGGATTTCATGGCCCGGAATCTGCAAATGGCACAGCAGAACCAGAGTTTGGCTGCAGAAGTGTCTGACCTGCAGACCGGAAATGCGGCAATGGAAGAACTCGCACGCAGCCGTTTGGGACTGATTCGACCCGGGGAAACCTTTTATCAACTGATTTCTGCGGATAAGTAATCGGGCACGTAACTCTTCAGCGTGTTTAGATTTTGGTTCAGTACCAGGCATGTTGGCACGGAGAATGTGAGCATTCGAGTACGAAAATAACGCCGTAATGGGACAAAAGCCGTAATGGGACAAAAG
>DRJH01000310.1 GCA_011052285.1 Gammaproteobacteria bacterium | reverse complement strand
TTGGACAGATAACCGCCACGCTTGTTGAGGATAACATCACCAATCTTGAGCAAGGTACCCGTGTAATAACTGCCGGTGACCAGGTTTTTTTCACCACCGGAAGCAGCAATTGCAGCCTGTCGTACATCGAAAATTCCCGGTTCCTTGTTCCATAGCCAGCCGGTTATCAGCAGGGCGATCACTGCTGTGGCCAGCAACAGACCGATACTCCAGAACAAGCCTTTTTCCCGCCAGGTCCCCGGATGGTAGAGTTTGCCAAGCCCGATGAACCCAAGACGCAATTTTTCCCAGATTGCAATCAATCTGTAGGTGAATTTTTCAAATGCCATAGTACAGCTCCATTTGGGGGCAAGTGCCTGCATATTCAACCGGCTTTGGGTAGTAGATTCCGAGCTTTCGGGCAGCCTCCCGGCAAAAGCTGCTGCTAGGTAACGCCAGTTTACCGCAGTTTCGTTCAGCTGCTGTTCAGCCTGAGGTTGATATAGTGCAATGCACGTAATCTGATATGGAGAAACGAACATGAAAAATTCCAGCAAATTAGTGACCACAGCCATTGTGTCCGCTTTACTTGTCGCCCCGTTGTCGCAGAGCGCACAAGCCAATGGTGGTGGATACCACGATTATGCCACGGTGACGGATGTGCAACCCATTACCCGCAGCATCCGTATTTCACAACCGACACAACGTTGTTGGCAGGAATATCAGCAGGTCCCGGTTCGTAATGGTAGCTATCGTGGTCGTTCTTCCACACCCGAGATCTTTGGGGCAATCCTCGGCGCTGCAGTGGGTAGTCGATTCGGTCGTGGTCGAGGTCGTGGCTGGGCGACGGCAGCAGGGGCATTGCTGGGCGGATCGATCGGTCATGATATGAAAAATGCCCATCGTGGTTACCGTTACCGCAGTGATGAACAGCGTTTTACCACCCGATCTGTACGGCGATGTGAGACGGTCGATAACTACACGACTGAGGAACAGGTAGTGGCGTACCGGGTGAGCTATCGCTACAATGGCAGGCAGTTCACGACTCGTATGCAGAATCGACCGGGTGCCAGCATTCAGGTACGAGTCAGAGTGCGGCCTTACAAACGTTGAGAAGTCGGTGGTTACGAAGGGTAGGGTGGACGCCAAAGTGAGCAGGCACCGGGGATGAGTAGGTGCCAGGATGGGTAGGTGCCTGGATGGATGGATAGGTAGATTAGCCGGTTATTATGTAAAAGGAGGTGTGATGATGCATTGCAGGAGAACATTGGTCGTCGCTTTTATCGCTGCCCTAATCCTCACCACAACCCCGTCTGTTCGTGCCGGCAAGCCCACAGCATTGGATTTGGCTGTAGCACAGATCCAGGACCAGACCGGGGGTCGGATTCTCAAGGCGGGTCCGGTGCGAGATGATAACGGTCAGCTGTTGTTTCGGATCAAGGTGTTGTTACCCGATGGCAGGATCAAGGTATTCTGGATTAACCCGGACAATGGTTAGCCAGTTCAGTGCGCGTACTTTTGGTAGAAGATGAAGTTGCTTTGCGCAAGCCTCTGGCGGTGGCTTTGCGGGCCAAAGGCTTTGTTGTGGATGAGGCTGTCGATGGAGAAGAAGGGCTTTATTTCTCTCTCGAGTATCCGCTGGATCTGGCCATCATCGATCTGGGGTTGCCCAAGCGCGACGGGATTTCGGTGATCACCGAACTGCGTTCAGCCGGGAAAACCTATCCGGTTCTGATCTTGACGGCCCGCAATCGCTGGCAGGAAAAGGTTGCCGGTCTGGAAGCCGGGGCTGATGATTACCTGGTTAAACCCTTTCATGGAGAAGAGTTGCTGGCCAGGATGCGGGCACTATTGCGCCGTTCAGCTGGCTCACCTACCAGCCAACTTCACAACGGACCCATGGTGATTGATACCGCTACAGAAACGGTCTATATCCATAATCAATTGGTTGATCTCACGGCTTTTGAATACCGAATGCTCAGCTATCTTGCCATGAAGCTCGGTCAACCGGTATCCAAACAGGAGCTAACCGAACACCTTTATGCGGAAGACGCCGACCGGGACAGTAACGTGCTCGAAGTATTCGTTCGTCGTTTGCGACTAAAACTTGACCCGGAGAAAACACTGCTGCCGATTGAAACGGTCAGAGGGCGCGGCTATCGGCTTCGTGAACTGGATGTCACGTGAAATTCTCCCTGCACCAACGTGTGCTCGGGGCCGCATTGGTCATTTTGTTGCTGTTCCTTGGCATGACAGGCGTTGTGCTGGAGCGATCATTTAGTGCCAGCGTCCTGACTGCATTGCACCGCCAGTTGGCCAGTACATTGTATTTGGTGTTGGCGGTAGCAGAGCCGGATGCCAAAGGGCATATTCGGATTTCAGGTGTGTTGCCTGATCCGGCACTGCAACTTCCCCAATCAGGTTGGTTGGCCTGGATTGTCACCCCGAACCAGGAATTGGAATGGCAATCACCATCTGCGGTGGGGCATGTCTATGAGGCATCGCCCTGGCTGAAAACGGGGCAGCAACGGTTCTCGACTTCAATGGGCCGCGAGGGTAAGCCAAGGTATCGTATTGCCATGGCAGTTGCCTGGGAAGTCACGACCGGCCCATCCTTGCGGCGTTTAGTTGTGGTTGAAAACAATGGTGCCAGCCTGGCCCAGCAGCGCAATGCCTTTCGCAAAACATTGTGGACCAGCCTGCTGGTCGGTGCCGGATTGTTGCTACTGGTTATGGCTGTGATACTGCGCTGGGGTCTATACCCATTGCGTCTGGCAGTGCAGGAATTGGCTGCGGTTGAAGCGGGGCAAAGGAAACGGCTGCGCACAGATTACCCCAGGGAGCTAGCCGAGCTGACGAACCGAATTAATGCCCTGCTTGATGCTGCTGAACAACGCTTGCTACGGCGTCGTCATGCCTTGGCGGATTTGGCGCACAGTTTGAAAACCCCGCTTGCGGTGTTGCGACAATGGCTTGACGGGTCGGCTGCTGCGCAGCAGGACCGTATGCCGGGTGAGCAGCTCGAACGTATGGATCGGATGATTCAGTATCAATTGCAGCGAGCCGGGACAGAGGGACTACAGCCGGTCTATGCCGGTCTGGAAATAAAGCCGATACTGGAAAGATTAGGGCGTGCCTTACACAAAGTTTACCTCAGCAAAGAGATCGAATTTACTCTGCATGTTGCTGATGGATTGCTATTTCCTGGTGAATACGGTGACTGTATGGAATTGATGGGAAACTTGCTCGATAATGCTTTCAAGTACGGCAACCATCAGGTATGGGTAGCAGGGTGTTTACTGGACGCAACAGAAAAGCACAGACTGCAGCTCACTATCACAGATGATGGGACGGGCGTATCATCGGCAAGGGCACGAGCACTCAGCCGACGAGGAGCACGTGCTGACCCACAGGTTGAAGGGCAGGGTATCGGGCTGGCTGTAGTCAGTACGATTATCCAGGCCTACCGGGGGACCTTGGATATTTCCAGCCGATCCACTGGTGGGACGGTCGTTTGTATTGAAATTCCGTGTTAATTCAACTACGCTGAATCACACCCTACGGCATAATCCATCCGTGCAAGCGCAGGGTTAGCCAAGATACGGAAATAAAAAAATGTTTCCATGACCAATCAACCCTCTTTTTATCGCTGGACCGTGCCCGGTCTGGTCTTCCTGCTGTCAGCCCTGTTAGCTAGTATCTTGATCTGGAATCTGGAACAATCCCGGCTGCAGAAAAGTCGGGCACAGGTGGCGAATCTTGCTGGAGATTATGTCCAAGACCTGCAGTTGCGGCTTGATCGAGCATTAAATACTACCTATGTCTTGGCCTTGCAGATTCAGCAGGGTCGGCAAAGTGTGGCTGATTTTGAATCGTTGGCTCACGCGATACTGCCGCTTTATCCTAGTGTACAAGAATTGGCATTTGCACCCAAGGGTGTGATCTCGAGTGTGGTGCCACTGTCAGGCAACGAAGCGGTGTTGGGGGTTGATCTCTTTACTCATCCGGCGCAGAAGGCTGACGCCATCAAAGCCCGGGACAGTGGCCGGTTGGTGTTATCCGGCCCCGTAAAGCTGGTACAGGGGGGTGTTGCCCTGATCGGCCGCTTGCCGGTTTATAAGCGGCCACAATTTCAGGGTGCTGTGCAGATCAGGAAGGCCAGTTTCTGGGGTCTGGTTGAAGTTCTTATCAATCTTCCCGGTCTGCTCAATGCCACGGATTTACAGAAATTGCCGACCCGAGCCTATAACTACGAACTCTGGTATAACAATGCTGAAACGGGCCGCAGGATCACGATTGCCGCCAGCCCACAACGACCGGGTGTGCGTGCGGTGCAGCATGTTATGCAGGAATCGTTTGCGACCTGGACCCTGTCCGTCAAGCCAACTCAAGGCTGGGGTGATCTGCCGGGTATGACGCTGAAAATTACGGTTGGATTTTTCTTCAGCCTGTTGTTGGCCTATCTGGCCAGGCAGTGGTTGGCACTACGGGTTCATAGACGGTTTCTGGAACGGGAAGTGCTCCGCCGGACCACCCAGATTGAGGTGACCCGACAGCAGTTGCAGGCAACGCTGCAGGCCATTCCCGACCTGATGATTGAATATGATCTTGAGGGACGGATTCTGAAACTGCAGACAAACCAACCGGAATGGTTGGTTATGCCGGCAGAGGATATGATTGGCAGGAAAGTCTCTGATGGCTTACCCCCGGCCACCTCTGCAGTTATCCATGAAGCGTTGCAGGAGGCGTATCGAAATGGGCGATCGGTAGGAAAGGAATACTCACTTGAATTACCCAATGGCATCATGTGGTTTGAGTTGTCAGTTGCCAGAAAAGAGGATGTTGTGGCTGACAAGCCACACCTGATTGCACTTTCCAGAGATATCACCGCCCGTAAGACTGCCGTACAGGCGCTGCAGCGCTTGTCTGATGTCTACGCAGCGCTCA
>DRJH01000309.1 GCA_011052285.1 Gammaproteobacteria bacterium | reverse complement strand
TTGTGAAACTGCCGGGGCTTGTGCAAAAGCGGCATCAAATTATCAGTCGGATCATGGAGATTGCCGAAAAAAATAATGACATCATCCTTTATGCGGAGTAAGCATGGTGTTTGATTACGAAATTAAACGGTCATCGAGGCGCAGGAAGCTGTCCATCACGGTCGAGCGGGATCGTTCTGCGATCGTCCATGCTCCCGCCGGAGCGTCGGAAACGACCATACGCAAGGCAGTTGATTCGAAGCGTGGGTGGATATATGAGAAAATTCGTCACCAGAAAAAGTACCGGGATTTGCCGCATCCTCCAGGAAAGGAACTGGTCAGCGGCGAGTCGGTGTTATATCTGGGGCGGCAGTACCGGCTTGAGATTGTCGAACACGGACAGGATGAGATCAGTTTTGCGCGAAAGTTTCTCATCTGTTCGTCGCTGGTCGGGCGAAAAAAGGAAGTCATGCGTGACTGGTATGTTGAGCGCGCACACGAAAAGATCATGCCCCGTGTTCGGCGACACGCGAAACAGCTTGGAGTCAGCTTCAAACAAGCGAAGATCGTGGACCATCACTACCGGTGGGGTTCATGCACACCCATGGACAATGTCCATTTCAACTGGCGTCTGATCAAGGCGCCGATGTTTGTCATTGACTATGTGATCGTCCATGAGTTGGCGCATCTGCTTGAGAGCAACCACACCCCCCGTTTCTGGAACATCGTCCGTGCTCAATCGCCAACTATGGAGAAAGCAAAGCTCTGGTTGAAAGAACACGGGCAGTTATTGGAGGAGGAAATTTGAGGCAATGGGTTATGGTGCCATACCGCAAGATTCCATCGATATCCATTCTTCTATCCGATTTTATGTAGAGTCTGCTCAGAAATTGTAACATATTGAGCCGTTTGCAAAATTCCTGAGAAACGAGGGCTGATTGCTCGTCATCCGCGTTGCTATGACCGACACCGGGATATCGAAGACCCGGACTGCCTCCCAAGGCTTTACTGGAACAGCGGCGTCATGCTCGTGAACAAAAAATCCTCGGCCGTTTCCTGGCGTTGACCCCCAAGGCCGAAGCCTATTATCAGGCCCTGCCAGTGGACCTGGCCCAAAAAGATCAACCGGCTGCAGGTGCAGCAGCGGTTCCGATTACCGTTTATCAAAGAGCAAGGCAGTCAGCGTTATGAGCGTGGCTCGATTGTACTGACCTCAAACCGGGCCTTTAAAAGCTGGCCACAAATCTTTAATGACGATGCCACACTCACTTCGGCACTGCTGGATCGCCTCTTGCACCATACCCAAACCGTCATCATCGAAGGCAAGAGTTATCGTATGAAAGAGATCATAGAAACCTGATTATCCTGGGGTGTCACCACCAAACCGGCTGTGACACCCCGTTTTTTTGACCAACAATTTTAAACCGGCAGTTTTGATGCATTTTCACGTCGGCGCTGACAGAGGACTGCAAGGTTTTTACCGTGTTCTGAAAACAGCCACAACGCCAGCACTTCTTCGCTGCTATGGCTTGGCGCAGTTCTTGTGCGACTTGACCGAGCTTATGCGCCATGATCTGTTGGCATCATATTCAACAAAACAATACCCGCCACGACCATGACGACCCCCAGACTCTTCCAAACCCCAGCCCTTTCGTTCAGCGTTACTATCCCCAGCACGGCCACACCCGCAGTGCCGCCGCCAGCCCAGATAGGATAGACCGTACTGACTGGCAGGGAGACCAGCGCAAGGCTTACCATATAAAAAGCCAGGCCGAATGCAGTTAGTGCTAGCACGGTAGGCAATGGTTTGCTAAAGCCATGGCTGAAGCGCAGTGCCAAGGCAGCGACAATCTCGGCAACGACGGCCAGTGCGACGAATATCCATTCATAATCCATATTCAACACCCTGATCTTTTTTCAGAGCTGCTGTTGACTATCATCACACCAATAACCACCAGTGCGATGCCAATTACTTTCAGCATGTTGATACTTTCGCCGAGTAGGCCGACACCCAGCAGCACCACACCGACGGTTCCCCCACCGGCCCAAACAGGGTAAGCGACACTCACTGGCAGGCTTTTCATTACATGGCTGACCAGATAGAGCGCCATGGCAAATGCAGCCAGTGCCAGCGTTGTGGGCAGCAGTGAAGTGAAGCCCTCGCTGAAACGCAAACCAATGGCTCCTGCGATTTCAAAGCAGATCGCCAAAGCCAGTAGCCACCATGCAGGAGCCGCTGTTTTATTTGCCTGCACTTGGTTTGAGGATTTATTCATCGTGTTACCACAGAGTTGATTCGTTGATTTCGTGAATATGGAAATGAATGGGCAAATAAAAACTCATCGAAGCTGCGCCTCCAATATTTTCAGATCGCCTTTTAGGGCTTTGAGCAGGTTGATACTATGCAAGCGGTAATAGACCATCTTGCCGTCGTCACGCTTGCGCAACCAGCCCTGTTGGCGCATTGATTTAAGTTGATGCGATGTGGCGGCGGTGCTCAGCTCAAGCACATGGGCGATATCGCACACACACAGCTCGCTCTCCCCCAGGGCAAATAAAATCTTCAGCCGGGTGGTATTGCCCAGCAGTTTGTAAAACGCTGCCAACTCCGGCAGGCGCTCCTCCTCTTCAGATAAAATCGATTTAATAGCGGCAACTTTATCCTGGTCGAAGCAAGGGGTTTTGCAGGCTTCGTCTGGGTTAATTTGTGAGGAGACTTTCTTCATGGGGTCATTTGTTTCTACATTTGCGAAAATGATAACCTTTACAGCCTAGGATAGCAACACAATCCTCTACTTCGGAAATTTCGTTTTCGCATGTATAAAGATCGGTAGTCCGTTTATTTGATACCAGTTGTCGACGCCACAATATTGTTTGAGGGTGCTATCAAGGCCTAGCAGAAACTCATTCAGGCGATTTATATTAGCATTGGTTGTAACGTTGAATTTATGAATATAGGATTTTCTGGCTTTGGCGACGTCAGCTTGCAGCTTGCCGCCAATGGCGGTTCCCACCGCGCTGGTGCTAGCGGCACCCTTCATCATGGCTATGCGCGCGTTTTGCGCCATCATAAATATCGTATAGGTCCGTTCATTTTTGTACAAAGTATACAAGGCTACATCTGTCCTTCTCACATATTCATTGAAGTCATTAAAACAAGCATCATTTTCATAACAGCAGGCGCCAAGGGTTGTTTCAAACCCGGAGGATGTGTCGCCTGGCGATTCACACATCGGGTCAGCAGCACAGCCCTCGGCGGCATTGAGGTTGTTCATGCCCTCTTCAATTGCTGCAGCAGCTTTTACCATGACTGCAAAGGAGGTCTGGAAGATACTACTCATATCGTTACCAGCCTGACTTGCAGGGGCAAAAAACAAACTGCAGTACAGACAAACACAGCTGATTCTAAATGGCCGGGTAACAAACTTCATGGTCTGTCCCCTTTCACACCCTTAAATAGAGTCGGCCGCGTTGCATATTTTCCCGATGAAACCTCGCTTATTTTGTCCAGGGTCAGTGAGTCAAATAAGTCACCGGGGTGCCAGATATACAGGGCATAAAAGGTTTGGGCATCACTCTTTGAGGTAGCCTCCAGGGTGAGGCTGCCCTTGAGGGATATCCACGTACTGACCGTTTCACCGGGAACAGACTGGATAGAACGGGTTTCAACCTTTGAACCATCTTTTCCCCGGAACACAAAATGCACGAGGCTGCTGCCCGGCTGGGTGGTGATGGTGATCTGAAGATTGACCTGATCCGGCGTTTTGCCGATAAAGAAACTGTCCCCTTCATCACCATTTCCAAGAGAACCCCAAACACCGCCCACCTTGCCTGCCCGAACCCTCGGGTCCTTAGCGAGCCTGATACGCGTTGGTTTCTTGTCCGTCAGTGCTGCGTCCTTCAGGTAATCCTGATAGACGCCAGTGGCTTGCTGTGCATATAGATCACTCGTAGAAAGGGATAATGCCACTGCGAAGACAAGATAATAAAGTCGTTCTATTTTGGGTAGGGTCATCAATATGTGTTCTCTCTCTTTCTCTCACTACATGGAAACCATAGAACCAGACAAATAGTCAGATACTATTGCTCTGGTCCACCGAATAGATAATGGCTGTAAATGCCTGATTTTCGTTCCAAACTCTTGTGCCTTGATGGGTTTCCTTTCCTCATCCCTTTCGGGATTATGAATGCGCCATGTCAGCGGCCCCTGACTGGGCCCGGATCCAGTCATGATCATGGCAATGGTCGGGGAGCCAAGCCTTGTCGGGTTTCCCGCGTATCCTGCCACAAGGCCTTTGGCTTTTTGTTGGCACACCCATGGTCTGGGGTGTTATCCCCCACAGAAGATTCAGCTGTTTTTGTACAAACTGGCTTGCACCACGGCTATCTGCACCCACTATTGTGAAGCTAGACTCTTCTTTCACTGTATCCGGACCTTCCTTTTGCTTGTCAGTATCACCAGCGTTTCAGCCTCTGACGGGGAGGATACGAGGGCAATAACCACCCCATCAGGTATCGAGTCTCAGTTTTTTTCATCAGGAGCCTCTTTTCGTGGTCACACATTCCTTAGTCATAGCTTTTGATTCCCGGGAGGATGTCGAACCGGAAAATCGCCCCGTTCTTGCCTCCCGATATTTCTGTTCACTCGTCAGCATTGCGATTGTTTCGGCACTGTACGCACAGTGCATAAGCATGTTGTTAGGCATTACGTAATCCACTATGCACTGATCATCCCGCATGCCCTTGATGATGTTTTTACCGGTAAAGCCTTTGAGAAAGGGATGTGGGTAACTGAAGGTGTGTGGCGTGCACGACCTTAGCTTGTCCATGTAGGAGATCGTCCCCTCCCTTAAACCCCTTGCTTTGATAGCCGATACCGTAGGATTAGTCTTCGAACGAGTGCCTACTCTCGTCCTGTTCAATGCGGTATCCGTATCGACAGGCTTGAAACCGACTAGAAACCAGTCCCTGCCTTCCCGCATCAGGGCATAAAGTACTGTTTTGGTAGGGTTGCCCCTGCTGAGTTTCAGCATGTCCTGATTGCCGATCGTGAAGGCTACATGCGCTGTGGCCGTATCACCATTATTGGAGGCTACTTCGATGTTCCAGGCGCTCGGTCGGAAGATTCTGAAAAAGGACATGCTACGGGCGTGGGCGGAGCGGGCGTTGCGGGTATTCAGCTTCCAGAACTTTTTGGTTTCACCCACTACTGCCAGTGGGTTGTCAGACAGATCACTGGTTTTGGAGTAGTAATAGCGCTGCAACTGTCGGAAATAGGCTACCAGAACTTTCTTGCCCTCACTGCCAGAATCAGGGCGGGACACCGCAAGTCTTTTCTTTTCGAGCTCTGCCAGTGTCTTTTCCTCGCGCCGTTTTTCCCGCTCTGCAGCGGCATCGAGATCCTCGAAGGTGGCTATGTACCAGTTCCCTGCCTTGCGAATGAGTGAGTATTGCACCTGCCTGGTAAACACACCTTTTCTCAATTTGATTTGTAACGGACTTCCCACTGTCATCTGAACATAGGCACGTGCATAATCACCAGCCTTTCTGACCTTTTGAATCTTCCAGTCAGAGGGTTGATAGATCTTGAAAAAAAAGGGTGAACTTTTTCCAATGGTCATGGTTGCAGGATCCACTTTATCGGGTTTCCATAATGCCCGCATTTTTGTGACGGCTGCAATCTGTTGTTTACGGGGCAGTTCATCGCTTTTGCGAACCGGGTACACCATGGCACTTAACTCGAAGTAATGCGTCAACACTTTTTCAGGCTGTGTTCCTGCTTCCACCGGGTACTTCTGTTTGGGTAGTATCTCCCTAAAACCAGCCAACTTCCATAACCCGCCACGGCGGCTCAGTTCATATCGGCCTCGAGTGGCAAAATACATGGGAGCGTCAGCTGTCAGACTGCCGGTATCAGGAGTAAAAACCACCACTGCTGATGCAGTTTTCCCATCAACGTTGAGTTCTGTTATGACAAATGGAAACGACGAATTACGCTTGATAAACAGGAAGTCCCGGGAAACGGCCCGTTGTGACAGCCAGTAACGATCATGACGTTTTCTCATGTCCTGCCTGTCGGCAGAGGTGATTTCGAGTTGAGGCTGATAGACCCGAACGGCCAATTTTATGTATCCTTCCAATTGTTTGCCTGCACTCACCTCGGTTGCATGACCGGGATGGACATAGAGCAGTAAGAGCATGAGCAATGCGAGTTTCTGCATATCAGGTTTCCTCTGTCGTATCTGCTACTGTGCTGGCACCAGGCTAAATGTGTAATCGGAGAACAAATTGTATAACCCCGGGTTGGCATCCCGAATGCGAATCATGAGTCCATTTTTTGTCGGCGGCAAGGACAATGTAGCGTGCCCTGCCAACTTGACATAGCGTGTGATCCGTTTACCGGTGCCAGGAGTCAGGAAGTCAACGCGGAAACGAAACTTGGGGTCAACAAAGGTCAATACCAGTTGCTGAGCCTGACCCGTAAAGTAATAGGTATCGGCCCGGTCTTCCAGGCCCAAACTGGCCTGATACCGTCGGGTCGCTTCTACAGGCAATGCCTGCAGCTGATTCTTGCCGGCCTCCTGTCCTTCGGCGAGGTCGCCGGCAGCTTTCACAAGCACCTGAAACTTGGCATCCTGATGGACGGCCACATAGTTATCACCGATGGCAAAGTAAAAACCACGTCCTTCCACATCCATGAATCCGGTAGTCACATTACCGCCCCGAAACTGCCGCACCAGCACCGAGCGACCTTTGATCTGCTGTTGATCCGGGGTATAAATATGCGCTGAAAATCCCGCAGCCAGATTAGGCGCACCTTTTTTAAAAGCTGGCCGGTATTGCTGAATGGTGTTCCGGATAATCGTATGTTCCCCGATTTTTGTAGGCACAAAGAAATATCTGCGAACACCTTTCGGCAGGTCTTCGGTCAGTGTGTAGGTGCCGGGCTTAATCGTTTGCGCTGTCTCAATCGTGCTGCCACCTTTGACAGGATTAGCAAAACGATCAGGTCCCATAGCTCTCGCCGTTTTCTGCACTTGGTCCAGAACCAGTTTTAGATGTTTCAACAAGTCCGAGGCATGCCGAACATCGACAAACTGGCCACCTCC
>DRJH01000308.1 GCA_011052285.1 Gammaproteobacteria bacterium | reverse complement strand
TCTCCCCGTTGAATATTCCTGACCGGTAATCCGTACATGTAATGTTTCTGGAAGTCCGGCTGTTTCGGCGGCTGTCCGTCCTGCAACGAAAGCGGATGTTACCTTGCCATGTGGACCATATTCTTCTGCAACGTCAGCGTCAGGATGAATTATTTCCAGAATAGCAGCAGCACCAAAAACAGCCGCATTCAGTTTATGTGGCTCCATGGCCGCTCCCGCCATTGCATCCATCATCGCTTTTGTACCAATCCGGGCACCATTCTCGGCCATTGCAGGGAATATAATGTCTTCACCCAGACACCCATGACCAATGAGCGGCCCTCCCGATACCACCATATCGTAGCCACTGATTGGCGATAACCGACCTTCAATCATGGCCTGATGTATCGCCATCACGGCAGCGAACCCGGATACTTTGTTATTTTTCTTTGATGTTGGTATAGCCGCCACTCCACATCGGTCAACTCCGGCGATCATTCGCGCGCTCGCACCGAGCTTTCTGTTCCCCGCAGGTATCCCTACTTGAGCTTTTGTTCCGGTGAGATATAACATTGCCGCGCTAAGAAGCGCCGCGTTTGCAGGGGCCGCACCGGCCGCCTTAGCTGCGTTTATTGCCTTGGCCAGGACTTCATCAAGCGGTTGCGTTGGCGCGTTAACCAAACGAAGCTTGCTATCCACGCCACGCTTCAGTTCTGTAACCAATACATCCGCTATATTGACTACCGCAATATTTAACATGCCGTGGCCGCCGAGTAATGCGTCCACCATGTCACTTGTCAGCCAGTTCGGGTTGGCGTTAGCACCGGTAATCGCCGCGAGAATAACTTGCTCACGCTCACTTTGCTCCGCGTCATTTTTCTTGACGGTACTCATATTCTCTCCTGGCTTTTTCTTAACTGCGAATTGTCTTGACACCCGCAGCATATCCTCCATACATACTACTTAGACGATCAAACCACTTGCCCGTATTTGAGGAACTATCAAGTGGTGCATAACTGCTAACCATATCGCCCCATTTCAAAATTCCAAATAATCCGTAATCAGCATAGGTTGGTTCCGGACCACCAAGAAATAGTTCCTCTTCCAACACCTCATCAAACGGCGCTAAAGCTTTAGCCAAATTCTCTTTTGCTTCTGCCTCTGGCAAAGTTACTTGTTCTAAAGTTGCGCCAAATATTTCTTCTCGACTCTTACGAAAGAAGTCTTTACTTTCAGCATCAATTACATTTTCGTAGCAATTCAGGACAGCACAGGCAATCATCGCTGGAAATACCGATCCACACAGTGCCAGCGCTATTTTCGCGTGCGCCACTCCGTTTTTACCAGGAAACAAGACTGGTCTGTCCGGATACTCTTCATCCAGATATTTAGCGATTTCCCAGCTATCGCCAATCCACTTATTTTTATCATACATAACGGGTACGGATGGATAACCCGACTCTTTATGCCCTTCAGGCGCCATGTGCCATGGTTCTAATTGAAAATCAAGGCCTTTATGAAGGAGTGACATTCTGGTTCTCCATGTAAAAGGGCTAAACATAAGTTCCGGATCTGTCCCAACAAGGTCAATAAGGCGTATTGTCATTTGTTAATCCTCCAGTAAGGTATGGTATGGCGTACAGGAAATATAAATCCTGATTTAGTGCTTATACGATAGCGGGATGTAATTTATAACCTAGAGACCGGACGCCCACAAGCTAACTAATTTGACACAAAAGCTAGGCGTTTCTGCCAAACTCAGAGTACTGACATTCGCTATACGTGAAAAACATCCCGGTTTGTCATAGTGTTCTGGATAACACTTACGTACTCGCCTTCATATTGGCAGAAATGCCTGCGCCCTCTGTCAATTTCGCAACTTGCACTTTCCCGGTGTAAGGGGAAAGATTAAGCAAATTTACCGCTGTTCTATAAACAGGGAGTATAAAAGGCTTAAACCTCAATCAGCGCTTACGATGGTTGTTCGCACATACACTGCAATAGAACGAGTATTCTGTCCTACCAATTACCGAGGTTTTTATAATGGCAGTCGAGCAACTACCTGCAAGTGCAACCGCTTTACTGGGCGTAGTCTTCCTGCTTGGCCTCAGGCACGGCCTGGATGCCGACCACCTCGCCACAATCGACGGATTAACACGCTACAATCTGACGGAGCATCCTCGGGTAGCCCGTTGGGCGGGATTCCTGTTTTCACTCGGACACGGTACTGTGGTAATGCTGGTGGCATTAGTGATCGGGCTGTGGGCACACCGTTGGGATACACCGATCTGGCTGGATACGCTGGGGGCCTTGACATCCATCCTATTCCTGGCTGCACTGGGTATACTTAACCTGCACGCGGTCCTGCGTAGTCCGCGCAACCAAGTGGTACGTACTATGGGCCTGCGCAGCCGACTGTTCGGGCGCTTCAGCCATAACGGCCGACCACTTACCATCCTGTTGGTTGGTGCCCTGTTTGCGCTGTCTTTTGACACTATCTCACAAACATCGCTGTTTGCACTCGCCGCGCAACAAGTCGCTGGCCCGGGGTTCGCGCTGCTGCTGGGCCTTGTTTTCATGGCCGGAATGATGGTCACCGACAGCGCTAACGGTCTATGGGTGGCCCGCCTGCTCCACCACAGCGATCGGCGTGCACTGGTGGCTTCACGCATGCTGGGCTTGACCATAGCCGGCCTCAGCCTGCTCGTAGCACTGTTCGGTGTGCTACGCCTGTACTCACCGGAAATCAGTCTGTGGAGCGAGGGACGCAAGCTACTGGTGGCCACCATCGTCGTGGCCACCCTGCTGCTCAGTTTCGCCTGGTCCTTCTGGATAACCCGTGGCAGTAGCCGGATCCCCTGAGTGCCGTGTGGCACTGGATCTTTTACACTGCTTCGAACTACTCCTGCGTATTTTGGGTTCTCAGACCGTGCCCGAAAGCCGATGCAAAGCGCAATGTCTCCAGGGTACCCGAGTCCCGCGCAATCGCCAGAAGTGCGCCCAGACCACCCTTTGCGGGAGGCTGTCCGGCAACATCTTCCCGCGCCTGAACAAGCCCATTCAGCACTGCCACCAGCGTCGACTGTACGTCACTGCGTCCCAGCAGATCCACCAGTTGAAAGAAATTCGGATTACGCGTCAGCCGGTCCGCCAAACACATGAGCTCACCAGCAATCAGTGACAGGCGCTTGATAATGTCATCAGACAATGCATCCTGCGCCGACCCCACCAGTCTGGCTAAACCTACCAGGCGATCCAGGTCACCGTTATTTACCAGTGCAGAAATTGCGGGCAGAGCATCAACGACTCCGCTACGGTTGACCCTGTCGAGCAAATCCAGACCATTGCCGGCAGTTTGTGCCATACGAGTTACGATATCATCCGTCAGTGCATCCTGTGCAGAACCCGCCAGCCGCACTATATTGGCTACCCGCTCCAAATCTCCACTTTTCACCATCTGCGCCAGTATAGGCAGTGCCTCCGCAATACCACTTCGATTGATGCGGTCCAGCAACTCCAAGCCCTCGGTAGCAGTGACGCTGAGACGCGTAACCATATCATCTGTCAAGGCATCGCGGGCACCACCGAACAAGTGTCCGAGTTCCGAAGGCGACGCTTCCTGTCGCGCAGCATTGGGGGGTGAATCCTGTTCTTGTGATTGACTCATTCTTGGCACCTCTCTCAGAGTAGACCGCGGGCACTGGCCCAGTACATCTGGTTGTACGCCATTTTGAACCAGTGTATGGACTTTGTCGCCGGCTTGGGATCTGGTGGATTGTTGTAGCTGAACATCGCATAGGTAGCGGTTTCCTTCCCGGCCTCGATAAAACAAAATACCTTACCGTCATAATCTCGTACAGATCTTCCGATCTTGACCATGGAGGCAATATTGTCCGCCAAAGCCTCGGCTTCGAAATGCGCCGTTGAACCAGCTTTGCTGATCGGAAGATTGGTGGTATCTCCCAGCACAAACGCATTCTCATGCCCTTCGATATTCAGGCGGTGACGATCTGTTGGAATCCACCCGGATTTACCCAGTCCGTTTGTGTCGATAACTTCCATGCCTTTGTGCGGCGGTATTGCCACGAGCAAATCGTAGGCCACTTCGGTACCTTCCTCACTATGGAGAACTTTCTTGTCACCATCTACTTCCTTCATGTTGAAAAGTGTTTCATAGGTGATTCCGAGACGATCAAATTCCTTTTTCGCCCACTTGCCGACTGGCTCAAGGCTATGCAACCGGCCGATAGGGTACGTATAGTGCAGTTGCACTTTTTCCAGAATCCCCTGCTCCTGGAAAAAGTCATGCATCATGAATGTAACTTCGAGGGGTATCATTGGGCATTTATGCGGCACACCAACACTGACAACTACCTTGCCTCCCTGAAATTCGCACAGTGATTTGTGAAATTCCAGAGCTGCCTTTTCGGTATACACGTTAATAGAATTTTCTGCGAGTCCGGGGATATCCTCAGGCATGGATCGTGAACCGGTAGCAATCGCAATTATGTCATAATCATGTCGCTTACCGCTCTGGGTGACAACATGATTTTCTTCGAGTTTGAAAGTTTCGACGG
>DRJH01000307.1 GCA_011052285.1 Gammaproteobacteria bacterium | reverse complement strand
GATGGAAAGCCCGGATGGTTCGGGGGTAATGGTCAAAATCACCGAGGAGCGGCTACCGTTCGGTAGTAATCTAAATAAGCGCGCACCCTATCTGCCCAGGCCGGAAGAGTGTTGGCATTGTGGTTCTTGCCGACAGGATTGCCCCACCGAGGCGATCTCCATCGTCTTCTCCCCGGAAATGCTGTGCATTTAGCGCCCGATGGAAAGCCCTTCAGCCATTACCTCATTGTTTTCCAGGCTTGAAGAAGTATTGGGCAAGGGTCGGGTACTATCTGATCCCACCGAATTGGCAGCTTATTGCCAAAATTACCAGGGCACCAAAAAGGGAAGCTGCCAACTGGTGGCCCGCCCATCATCTACCGAACAAGTCGCGGCGGTACTCTCCATCTGTCACGACCGGCACATCGCGGTAACCCCCCGGGGAGGAAATACGGGACTGGTCGGCGGCACCGTACCCAATGGTGGTATTGTGCTCGATACCACCCGGCTCAATCGCATCCGGGAGATGGATCTTCTTAACGCCACGATGACCGTCGAGGCCGGGGTTATCCTGGCTGATGTGCAGTCTGCCGCACGCCAAGCCGGCGTTTTCTTTCCTCTCAGCCTGGGTGCGGAAGGGAGTTGCCGAATCGGCGGTAATCTTGCCACCAACGCCGGTGGTACGGCGGTTTTACGTTACGGAAATATACGCCAATTGACGCTTGGACTGGAAGTGGTATTGCCCGACGGACAAATTTGGAACGGCCTGCGAAGTTTGCACAAAGACAATACCGGATATGACTTGAAGAACCTGTTTATTGGTTCTGAAGGTACTTTGGGGGTTATTACAGCGGCCGTCCTGAAACTATTTCCCATGCCCGTGGATTGGGTCACCGGACTGGTCGCCTTCACTTCGATAGATACGGCCCTGTCCTTTTTCGTTACATTGCGAGGCTATGCAGGCGATGCCTTGAGCGCCTTCGAATTGATGGACGGGGAAAGTTTAGCCTTGGCGAGCCACCATGGCCTCCACCTTGTTGCACCTTTTGATCGGCAGCACCCCTGTTACGCCCTCGTTGAGCTATCGGGGTACCTGGGTAGTCAGGACGTACAGTCCTTGCTCATGAAGCCGCTGGAGAGTGGCCTGGAAGACGGCTCACTCATTGATGCGGTGGTCGCAAATTCGTTGCAACAGGCGAAAAATTTATGGGCGCTAAGGGAAGGTATTGTTGCAGGTCTGGCGGCAGAGGGTCTAAGGTTCAGCTACGATATATCTATTCCTATCTCATCAATTTCCAAATTTATCCCCCGTGCGGCATCCCGCATAGCGTCAGTTTCATCGCATATTCGCACCATCTCCTTCGGCCATGTTGGTGATGGGAACGTCCATTTCGTCCTGCTCCCGGCGGTTGATCTGGCGGCGGAAATTTTTCTGTCTTACAAGGAAAAGTGCGATGATTGTATCTTTCGGACCTCCCATGATTTCGGCGGCAGCTTCAGCGCCGAACACGGCGTCGGGACCGACAAACGCGACGCAATGTCCCGTTATAAGCCCAGCCTTGAAATTGCGTTAATGAGACAAATTAAAAACAGCCTGGACCCATTGGGAATCATGAACCCGGGCAAGGTTCTGCCTGACGAAGCATGATAGATTTTACTTTCAAGGAAGTTGAGCGTCTCATTTCATATCTCGCAACAGAATTCTGGAAACACAAAGGACCACATCAATGGTAGATTCTTCCTCCCGAACCAGCGGTGGCGGGGCACTCGTGCAGGCCCTCGTCGAACACGACGTCGATACCGTATTCGCGATACCTGGGGTCCAGCTCGACCACTTATTCAACGCCTTCTACGACGCCCGCGATCGTATCCGCGTGGTCCACTGCCGCCACGAACAGGCGGCCGGCTACATGGCCTTCGGCTATGCCGCCGCAACGGGCCGGCCGGGGGTTTGCGTGGTGGTCCCGGGCCCGGGGCTGTTGAACGCCTCGGCAGCCTTGGCCACAGCTTACGCGCGCTGTACACCGGTGCTCTGCGTTGTCGGTCAGATCCCGTCGTGGGCCATCGGGCGCGACCTTGGAATGCTGCACGAGCTCCCGGACCAGTTGGCCGTAGCCCGGGGGGTGACCAAGTGGGCCGTGCGCATCGAGGACTTGGCCGAGACGCCGACCCTGGTCGGACAGGCGTTCCGCGAAATGCACAGCGGCCGACCGGGTCCGGTCGAGATTGAGATGGCGATGGACATCATGGCTGGTGAAGCCAAGGTCCCCACCGCCGTGATCACCGAGCCGACGGCACCTGCTGAACCGAACCCTAAGACAATCGCCGCAGCGGCCGATCTGCTGGCAGCGGCGGTGGCGCCGCTGATTGTCGTCGGCGGCGGTGCCCTTGAGGCATCCGCACCGCTGCGGCGAATCGCCGAGCATCTACACGCCCCGGTGGTTGGGTCACGCTCGGGTCGCGGGGTGCTAAGCGGGCGCCACGAGCTGGCGATTAATCACGTCGTCGCCCACCGCCTGTGGGCGTCCACCGATGTTGTGTTGGCCGCTGGCACCCGCTTCGCACTGGCTCAGCAATGGGGTACGGACGATGAGCTCGCAGTGGTCCGCGTGGACACCGATTCATCCCGAACGGCGGCACCGCAACTCGGGATCACCGGCGACGCGGTGGTAGTACTCGAGGCTCTGGCCAACGCCCTTGCCGAGCGTGTTCCGGGGCCACCCAAGCGTGCTGCCGAGGTGGCAGCCATCAAGGCTGAGGTGGCTACCGAGCTGGCCACTCTGGAGCCTCAGCAGTCGTATATCCGAGTGCTACGCGAGGCCCTGCCCGACGACGGCATTTTTGTCGAGGAGCTGACCCAGATTGGCTATGTCGCACGAATGACGTACCCCGTCTATCAACCCCGTACCTACATCA
The DNA here is from genome assembly GCA_011052285.1 of Gammaproteobacteria bacterium. GTDB lineage: Bacteria > Pseudomonadota > Gammaproteobacteria > Arenicellales > DRJH01 > DRJH01. The sequence continues at coordinate 12,691 of DRJH01000307.1, read as the reverse complement.
CTCCCGGCTATCAGGGAACCTTGGGCTTCGGATATCCGACAGCGCTAGGGGCCAAGGTGGCGTTTCCACAACGCCGGGTGCTGTCCATCTCCGGAGACGGCGGGTTCATGTACAATGTCGGCGAGCTGGCGAGCGCGGCACGACACGGGATCGCCGTCGTCGCCGTCGTGTTCACCGATGGAGCCTTCGGCAACGTCAAGCGGATGCAGCAAAACCTCTACGATGGCAGAGTAATAGCCACCGACCTGCACAACCCAAACTTCGTCGAGCTGGCCCGCTCGTTCGGCATCGCTGGCTATCGGGCTGAATCACCCGAGGCTTTGGCACGGACGCTTGAGCGGGCCTTCGATAACGACGCACCTGCACTGATCGAGGTGCCGCTGGGCGAGGTACCCGATCCGTGGGGCTGGATCCTGCTCCCGCGGGTACGCTCGACAGGATAGTAATCGGTGATCCGAGAATAATGGAACAAATGTGGTTCATATACCCACGATCAAACTGCTATATTGGCTTTATTCTCTGCCGTTTCGCTATGCTGGAAGACGCACACGAATGGGTTCGACCAGACCCACTCCCGTACTAAAGTGTTTAAGCCGCGCAATCAGCACGGTATTCAGATCTCGGCCTGCGCTAACCACCACATTTCCATTTTTCATGAGTACGTCTTCATCCAATACCATGGAAGTGTTCATCTCCCGGACAAAAACTGCCCTGACAGTGTAGGCCCGGTTTTTTGGCTGAAAACCACTCATGGCTATGAGGAGCTTCTTGCTGAATATCTCCTGACGTAGCAACCGGGTAATGGCAGCTTCGATCTCGCCCCCCCCCATGACCAGACGATCAAGCGCCACGGCAATACGGAGCATTTCAGCTCCAAGCTGGGTTTTCGGCTGCGAAGACACTCCGGCTTCACTCAGTCCGCTGATCATCAGGGCAACCTGTTTAAGACGAGGAATATGTGCCAGCAACCTGTAGCCAACCTGAGGATGCCCATCAAACATCTGCTGTTCAGCATCGGAAATCGTCTGCCCAGCATATATTCTGGCTAATGTATCAGGTGGAATGGCAATACAACCTATTTGACAAAGCATGGCCGCCAAATTGTATTCCCAAGGGTTCTTGATTCCCAAACTTTGGGCCATGTATGCGACATAGGATCGAATCTGCTGGGAACGGCTGAACACGAGCGGTGAAGCGATGCTGAGCATCTCAATGAGGACCTGGGCCGCACCATGCAGGGTTTTTTCGAGAAGCTCATGTTCCGCTATGATGAGACGATGCTGTTCAACTGCGTCATTGAGGGCTCGCACCAGGGTGTCCTGCGGACATGGCTTGCACAAAAAGCGAAAAATATTGCCGTCATTCACTGCAGCAATGGCGGCCTCGATATCAGTGTATCCGGTCAGGAGTATACGTACCGTGGTAGGTGCCTGGGTACGCACTTGCGCCAGAAAGGCTGCACCGCTCATCCCGGGCATACGCATGTCCGAGACGACCACCGCAAAGGGTCCTTCGGTATTGATGAGCTCAAGACCTGCCTCCCCACTTAATGCTGTGTGCACATCAAAATGGTCAAACAGTGTCCGCTCGAACCCTTCGAGTACATTTGGCTCATCATCCACAAAGAGGATTCGGGGTTGTTCATCCATCGCTGTCATAATAGATTCTCTCCACGGGTCAAGCATAGATCTTCTGCCTGCTTGCGCCAAGCAGCTAACTTCTGCGTCACACCGAAATCCTCAAGATAGCCGCTGTCAATCTCTGCACCATTCACCAGATCATTTGCCAGATGGACGGCTTCGGGAATACCGAAGGTCGTACATTGAGAATATTGCATCGGATTATGGTGGTTTGCCACCGCTTCTACGATTGGATAGGGCAATCCCCACATCCCCAGAAGATATGCGCCGATTTCAGCATGGGATACCCCCATCAGCCTTTGTTCTGCAACAAACACTGGCAGGGTTTCTTCAGTAGCCAGCTTAAGGGCATTATCCAGCTCCCATGGTGCCTCTGAAGCAAGGATGAGCTTGCCAATATCGTGCAACATAGCCCCCATGAAGGCGTCATCAACTTGTAGCCGGCCGCTGAACATATCCTTTGCAATCAGCGCTGTGGATAATGCGTGCCGCTGCAGCTCTTCTATATGGAACTCTTCTGGCAGCTTTGGAGTATTCGCAGACAGATGGAAAATCTCAACCGACAAGACAAGGTTCTTAATCATTTGAAACCCCAGTAAAACCACTGCCTGGGATATATCAGAGATGTGCGCAGCGCGGGTGAAGAAGGAAGAATTGACGAGTTGCAAAACTTTGGCACACATTGCCGGGTCCTGGCTGATAATCTGTGCAACACCCTGGGCATCCATCGCGGGATCCATCAATGCTGTACCTAGTTCCGAGTAGATTCGGGGAACTGAAGGAAGGTTTTTGAGCTTGCCAATCAACTTTCTGAGTTCTCTGTTCTTCAGGGTCTTGTGTAAGCGACAGCTACGAACCACCGTTTCTACCAGGGTCTCGGCTGCACAGGGCTTGGTAAGAAACTGATGTGCAACCGGTACAACCCGAAGTGCAGATTCGAGCTCGGCATGACCCGACAAGATGATACGAATCACATCCGGATGGTGAACACACACTTCCTGCAGCAGCGCAGCACCATCCATTCCGGGCATGCGCATGTCGGTTACTAATACCTGACAGGACTCATTGTCCAATATCTCGAGCGCTGCCTCTCCACTCTCTGTGCAAATAATATCCCACTCGTCCGTGAGGTGAAAAAGCATCCGTTCAATACCCTCAAGGATTCGGGGTTCATCGTCAACAAATAGAATTTTCACATAACCGACCCTTTGGCAGTGTTCTCGACCCCATGTATGGGAAGTCTTATGATAAAGGTCGCTCCCTCTCCCACCGCCGAATCAATATCAATGGTGCCTGCATGCTTGTCGACCACTACAGACCGGGCTATGGCAAGTCCCTGGCCTGTCCCCAGCCCGACCTTTTTGGTCGTGAAAAAAGGATCAAAAACTCTCTGCTGTACCTCCTCCGGGATCCCCGTCCCACTGTCACTGATTCTCACCTCTGCCCAGCGACCATCACATCGTGTCACAACCCGAATGACTCCCTTGCCGTCCTTCCCTGCGTTGGTGTTATCTGAAATTGCGTGAGCGGCATTAACAATGATATTGAGTATCACCTGGTTAAACTCATCACGTAGACACATCATGGCCGGGAGTGTTTGGTCAAAATCGGTCTCCATATCCGCCACGTATTTCCACTCATTTCGTGCCACAGTGAGGGTAGTCTCTATAGCATGATTCAGATCAATCGATTGCATCATACCTTGGCTTGGGTGGGAGAATTCTTTCATTGCCGAAACAATATGTGCTACACGCTCTATCCCCTCGAGAGATTGCTCCACTGCCCTCGGAATCTGTTTGGCAAGAAAACCAATCTTGGCTTTCTTGTAGGCTATTTCTGCAGCCAGAACTGCTTTCGGGGCAATTTTTCCATCCTGCTTGCTACCATCTAACAGCTGCCGACCAGTCTCCAGTACAGGTATCAAACTACTGAAAGCACGCTGCAGGAAAACGGTATTGTCACCTACAAACTGGATCGGTGTATTGATTTCATGAGCAATACCTGCCGCCAATTGTCCAATCGATTCAAGTTTTTGGCTCTGTAGTGCTCTCGTCTCCAGGGCTATCTGCTTGGTAATATCCTTTTTCACCGCAACAAAGTTGGTGATGACGCCGTTATCGTCAACAATGGGAGAAATCGTAACATCTTCGATGAAAGCGGTACCATTCTTTGCTCTGTTGCTTATGCGGCCAGACCAGACATGGCCATTCTTTATGGTTTGCCACAGATTAGCGTAGAACTCGGCAGACTGAACTCCACTTTTCAAGATTCGGGGATTCTGGTTTATGGCTTCTCGCAGGGTGTATCCAGTTAACTTCTCAAAAGCCGGATTCACATACTGGATTACACCCTGCGGGTCGGTAATGACGATACTCTCATTCGCATACTCAACGGCCTTAGACAAACGCATGAGCTGATCTTCTGTATACCTGCGCTCACTGATATCGTGTACAGTCGCCAGCAGCTGCATTTCACCGGCAAATTCAAACCTGGCCAACAATACGGTGGCCGGAAAGATCTGGCCATCAAGCCGCCGGTGGGTCCATTCGAAAAAGTGTGATCCCTTCCGTAGTGCCAATTTGATCATTTCCTGCGATTTGATGGCCGATACCTGGCCATCCGGCTGATACTCTGGTGACAGCTGTGCCGGACCAAAAGAGATAAAGTGTCGCTCATCCCGGCTACGGAACATAACCACGGTAGCCGGGTTTCCAGAGGTAAAACTCCAGTCTGGTGGGGCCAGAGTCATGATTGCATCGGCCGATGTTTCGATCATCACCTTGAATTGCCCCTCGGCTCGTTTGCGCTGCGTGATGTCTACTGCAATACAGCTGGTGGCCCACACCTTTCCGGCCTTGTTTCGAACTGGCGTTCCGGAGAGCAAAACCGGGATTTTCCGGCCATCGTGGGCGGTGTAGGCCCACTCATACTGGCTGAAGGCCACATCGGTAATCAACTCCTCAAACCGATTATCTCCCAATAGCTCTGCAAACTGCTTTCCGAGCAATTGCTCCGCAGGGTACCCAAGCAAACGTATCGTCTCAGCATTGACTTGCCGGATGATTCCATCGTGAGAAACCACAATAAGGGATACACCCATCGATTCTAGCAAGCTCTCAATGTATTCCTTCTCCTGAATAGTTTGCTGGTTCGCCAAAAAGAGATCACGTGATGTGGTCTCGATCATCTTTTCCAGTATCTCGATACGTTTGGTAGCTCGATCTAACCTACGGGTAAGAATTTTTTCAGTGGAAAAATTTGTCACAATCATCCTCCCTGCTGAGCCAAAAATTCCAGATCGAATACACAGCTTTCCGCACCATCAAGCATGCACTGTGACTGGTGATAGCTGATAGTCGTAGCAAAGTGCTCGCTGACTCCGTCCAATAGACCCTCCATCAAGTGGCAGAGACGACGAGGTGAACTGTATTGAATTGACAAATGACTGGGGGCGGGATCCAGATAACGAAAGGTCGGTGTCAATGCATCGGCATAGAGTTTGTGAACCTCAATATGTACAACATTTTCCACCGACAATAGAAAACTCTTGGCGGTATGCCCTTCAAGCAGCTCGGGCAACTTGTCGACGAGCCTGGGCAAACAGAAATGACCAAAGGCTCGCAACAGGTCGGGGGTAGGTAGATTCAACTGCTGGGATGCCTTGATAATCAGCTCAGCAAAATCCGCATCAGGGTACGTACCCGGCCCTACAAAGGGTTCCCGGGTTTGCAGCGTACAGGAGTCTAGTAATGCCTCATAGGCATCTGCCCCGAAGCGCTCGACCACAAATGTGTCGAAGACATTGAATATGACCCCTTTCACTTTCGCCTCTTGTCATATAATCATAGAGATATATCGGCCCACACGGTAAGAACTTAAGTAGTGTCCGTCCCAGAAACGGTGATATTTTGTATAAATCTGCGGTGGCAATGGTGTCGTTATTGTCATAGTAAAGCCGAATTCTCGGACAGCCTCCTGGGCTCACAAGTTTGCACATAACGCTTTACAAACATCTGCCTAAAAGGTAAATTGACGTTAACGTAAACGTCAATATAGTTTTCTGGATTCCTGACTTCGACATGCACCCAAAAATTGCCACCGGCGAACGACCCGAACAGGATCAGTCGCACTCCATAAATTTCAGTATTGGTGATCTGGCACAGGAGTTTGGTATCACCACCCGAACGATTCGCTACTATGAGCAGCAAGGCTTGCTCGACCCTGAGCGCCATGGTATACAGCGTCTCTACCAAAGGCGTGATAAAATTCGATTAAAGCTGATTCTACGAGGCAAACGATTGGGTTTCTCATTGGTCGAAATCGCAGAAATGATTGCAATGTATGATGCAGAATCTGGTGAAATTGGCCAATTGCATTACTTTCTGGAAAGGATCGACGACCGCAAACAACGTCTGATTCAACAAAGCCACGACATTGAGCAAACCCTGGCAGCACTGAGCCGGATTGAGCAAGGCTGCAGGGAACAACTGGCCGTACTGGAGCAGCATTCCCGTGACTGATGTTTCTGAACACCTCACAGCTACAGGGAAATTACGAGCGGTCGACCCAGACTGGCAGGCTCGGGTTCAGAATAGCTTCACCCAACAGTCCGTTATGAGTTTGCTGGGTGCACGACTGGGCACAATAAAACCAGGCTATTGCGAGATTGCCCTACCCTTCCGGCAAGACCTGTGTCAGCAAGATGGTTTTTTTCATGCCGGTATCACCAGCACCATTGCGGATTCCGCCGGTGGCTACGCTGCCTATACGTTGATGCCCGTCAACAGCCGGGTTCTAACCGTAGAATTCAAAATCAACTTAATTGCTCCTGCACGGGGAGCACAACTATTGGCACAAGGCACTGTTCGCAAGGCTGGTCGAACACTCACCATTACTTTGGTGGATGTCTATGCAGTCACTGACGGTCAAAAAAATCTTTGCGCCAGCATGACCCAAACGCTGATCTGCTTGCTGGACTGATCCATGCCACGGCCACCTAAAAATATTGTAACGATTCAGCGCATTCATCTTTTGTCCCATTACGGCGTGTGTTCGTACTCAAATGGTCACCTATGACCTATATGCTCACATTCTCCGTGCGAAAACGCCTGGTACTGAAGCAAAATCTAAATATGCTGAATCGTTACAAAATATTCTAATTTTACAGTCTGCCAGGGATTTGATATGAGCCACTACCCGAGTCTGCAATTTAACCATGGTGAGACCACGGATCTGCTGCGTGATGCTATCCGGCAATTCGCCGACAAGGAAATCGCTCCACGTGCTGCCCGGATCGATATCGACAATAATTTTCCAGCCGATTTGTGGCAAAAATTTGGTGCCATGGGTTTACTGGGTATTACAGTCTCGGATGAAAGTCTCGGTGGCAGTGGCATGGGTTATCTACAACATGTGATCGCCATGGAAGAAATCAGTCGAGCCTCGGCTGCCGTCGGCCTGTCCTATGGCGCCCATTCCAATCTGTGTGTGAACCAGATTTTCCGTAATGGTACCGTAGCCCAGAAACAGCAGTATCTGCCTGGCCTGATTGATGGCCAATCCGTTGGGGCCTTGGCCATGAGTGAACCTGGCTCCGGATCTGACGTTGTCAGTATGCGAACCCGTGCCGAGCGCCGGGGTGATGGATTTGTTCTCAACGGCAACAAAATGTGGATTACCAATGGCCCCGATGCCGATGTCCTGGTGGTTTACGCTAAAACACGGCCAGATGCCGGATCACATGGTATCAGCGCATTTTTGATTGAAAAAAGTTTTGCCGGCTTTTCCACGGCTCAGAAACTCGACAAACTGGGGATGCGCGGTTCCAATACCTGCGAACTGATCTTTGAGGATTGCCAGGTTCCTGCAGAAAATGTTTTGGGCAAGGTCGATGAGGGCGTTAGCGTCTTGATGAGTGGACTGGACTATGAGCGTACGGTACTTGCGGGTGGCCCCCTGGGGATCATGCAGGCTTGCCTGGATGTGGTCGTGCCCTATGTACATGAACGCCGGCAATTTGGTCGTGCCATCGGTGAATTTCAACTCATGCAGGCAAAAATGGCCGATATGTATACCACCATGAATGCCTGTCGTGCCTACGTGTATGCCGTGGCACAAGCCTGTGATCGCCATGAAACCACACGCAAAGATGCCGCCGGCGCGATATTGTACGCAGCGGAAAGAGCCACCTGGATGGCTCTCGAGGCGATTCAAGCCCTCGGGGGCGTCGGTTATACCAACGAATTTCCCACCGGCCGACTGCTTCGGGATGCCAAGCTATATGAAATTGGTGCTGGCACCAGCGAAATTCGACGGATGTTGATTGGCCGTGAACTATTCCAGGAAAGTCGCTAATGTTATTTATGGGATAATATATTGAGCCTCTTACAAAACCCAGGGTGGATGATATTCAATCCCGCTTTGAGTCCAATTTTGGGATGGGATGAGTTGCATGGTGGTTCCATGGAGCGAAATTTCAACTCGGAAATGGGTCGAAGTGGGGAAGCAGATCGCCGCTCACGAATTTTGCAAGAGACTCTGTTATTACATTATTTTAATTAAATTATATGGAGCTCACCATGGATAAAGATCCCGTTGTCATCACCGCCGCCCGAAGAACTCCATTGGGTGGCTTCCAGGGTGATCTGCAATCTTTTGCAGCCACAGATCTGGGTGCAGCGGCCATCGCTGCCGTACTTGCTGATAGCGGCATTGATCCGGCAGATGTTGATGAAGCAATTATGGGATGCGTCCTGCCAGCCGGATTGGGACAGGCGCCAGCCCGACAGGCGGCGCTCGCGGCCGGCCTGCCCTATGCAACCGGATGTACCACCATCAATAAGGTCTGCGGCTCGGCCATGAAAGCCACAATGCTCGCCAACGACCTGCTACTGGCCGGCAGCAATCGGATCATGGTCGCAGGCGGCATGGAAAGCATGAGCAACGCACCCTATCTCCTGCCGAAGGCCCGCAAAGGCTTGCGAATGGGTCATCAGCAGGTACTGGATCACATGTTTTTTGATGGTCTGGAGGATGCCTATGACCAAGGCAAATTGATGGGTTGTTACGCTGAAGCTACAGCTGATCACTACGGCTTTACTCGTGAAGATCAGGATAATTTCTCTATCGAATCCGTCAAACGGGCACAGCAAGCCATCCATGACGGCGCTTTTACCGACGAGATCGTCTCCGTTACCCAGAAAACCCGCAAGGGTGAAACCATCATCGACACCGATGAACAACCACTGAAAGCCAGAATCGATAATATTCCCGCTCTGCGCCCGGCATTTCGCAAGGACGGCACGGTGACTGCAGCCAACTCCAGTTCCATCTCCGATGGCGGTGCGGCCTTGCTACTAATGCGCCAGTCCGAAGCAGTACGCCGCAATATCACGCCACTGGCTCGTATTCTCGGCCACAGCACCCATTCCCAGGAGCCGGCCTGGTTTACTACCGCTCCGGTCGGTGCCATACACAAATTGCTGGCAAACCTGGATTGGACAACAGACACCGTCGATCTCTATGAAATCAACGAAGCTTTTGCCGTTGTTACCATGGCCGGTATGCACGATTTGAAACTGCCACATGATAAAGTCAATGTGCACGGCGGTGCCTGCGCTTTGGGTCATCCACTGGGCTGTTCCGGGGCCCGTATTATTGTGACGCTGATTCATGCCCTGCGACGCTTTAAAAAACAGCGTGGTGTTGCTGCTTTATGCATCGGTGGTGGCGAAGCCACCGCAATCGGAGTGGAGTTGTTCTGAACACATCCAGATGCGATTGCTGATAACCGTTCAATATTCCAGTACAGCACATACCCAGTACAGTACATAAGAGGAATAAATTACATGAGCAATAATCCAAAGATTATTGATTTCTATTTTGATCTTTCCTCTCCCTATGGCTATATCGGCGCCCAGGGTATTGCAGCAGTTGCCGGTCGACACGACTACGCGGTGTGCTGGAAGCCAATCCTGCTGGGTCCTATTTTGAAACAAACCGGCCACAAGCCACTGGCACAGGTCCCGTTGATGGGCGAATATTCCCTGCACGATATACAGCGTTGCTGTCGGCGCCTGAATATCGATTTTACACTGCCTGACCCCTTCCCCATTCCCACAGTAACCGCGGCACGGGCCTGTTACTGGCAACAGAATTTTGATGCAGAAGCAGCAAAACAACTGATCCTGGCCCTCTATCGAGCCTATTTCACAGAGAATCGCAATATTTCCCGTGCCCCGGTTGTGCTCGAAGTCTGTCGGGAGCAGGGTTTGGACGTTACTGCCCTGACAGAAGCCTTGACCGGCCAGGCACTTAAAGACCACTTGCGCCAGGCCACGGCAAATGCCCTGTCCAGGGGCGTGTTCGGTTCACCCTTCTTCATTGTTGATGACGAGCCCTTCTGGGGAGCAGATCGCTTGCCTGATCTTGATGACTGGCTCACGGAAGACGGCTGGTAAATACATCAATGCCCCTTATTGGCCATAAATGTTTGCCACCGGATCAGGACATCATCCGGAACCGGGAAAACTGGCAGTCATTGCTGTCCAACCTCGAGCAAACCGTTAAAAAGATTGCCACCGGAGGCAGTGAGCGAGCTCGCAAACTGCATCTGCAACGAGGTCGGCTGCTGCCGCGGCAACGGCTCGACCTGCTGCTTGACCCTGGATCTCCTTTTCTGGAGCTGTCACAACTGGCAGCCCACGAGGTATATCCTGACCCGGTTCCAGCCGCCGGTATTATCACCGGTATCGGCCTGATCCATCATCGCCAATGCATGGTGGTCGTCAATGATCCAACCGTCAAGGGTGGCACCTACTACCCACTTACGGTCAAAAAGCATTTGCGGGCTCAGGAAATTGCTGCTGCCAATCACCTGCCCTGTATTTATCTTGTTGATTCCGGTGGCGCCTTTTTGCCTGAACAAGACCAGGTATTCCCGGATCGGGACCATTTCGGGCGTATTTTTTTCAACCAGGCGAACCTATCGGCCATGGGTATCGCCCAGATTGCGGTGGTCATGGGTTCCTGTACGGCCGGCGGTGCCTATGTCCCGGCGATGGCGGACGAAACCATTATCGTCAAGGAACAGGGCACAATCTTCCTCGGCGGCCCCCCCCTCGTTAAGGCCGCAACCGGAGCGATTGTCAGCAGCGAAGAACTCGGTGGTGCCGACGTCCATACCCGGGTTTCCGGTGTGGCTGATCATCTGGCCGAGAATGAGCCCCATGCGCTGCAACTGGCTCGACAGATCATCGCTAGCCTGCCACCGGTACCAAGTAATCCGCTGTCGCTAGCCGATACCGACCGACCACGCTACCCTGCTGAGGACCTGTTCAGTCAGGTACCAGTCGATATACGCCAACCCTATGATGTACGGGAAGTGATTGCACGTGTAGTGGACGGTAGTAATTTTTTTGAATTCAAGTCCCGCTACGGCAAGACACTGGTCTGTGGTTTTGCCCATATTTGGGGCCAACCTGTCGGTATTTTAGCCAACAACGGAATTCTGTTCTCCGAGTCCGCGCTCAAGGGGGCGCATTTCATCGAACTTTGCTGTCAGCGCAAGATTCCACTGATTTTTCTTCAAAATGTGACCGGCTTCATGGTTGGTCAAAAATATGAAGCCGGTGGTATTGCCCGGGATGGGGCCAAGTTGGTGACTGCGGTCGCCTGTGCCGCTGTACCCAAGTTCACGGTCATTATCGGCGGCAGTTTCGGTGCCGGCAATTACGGCATGTGCGGGCGGGCCTATAACCCACGGTTTTTATGGATGTGGCCGAATGCCAGAATTTCCGTAATGGGCGGGGAACAAGCGGCCGGGGTGCTGGCTCAGGTGCGTCGCGACCGTAAGGAGGCGCAGGGTGAGGCCTGGTCTGCGGAGGAAGAAACACTTTTTAAGCAACCGATCCTCGATCAATACGAACGCCAGGGTCACCCTTATTATGCCAGTGCCCGACTCTGGGATGATGGTATTATCAACCCCGTTGAGACTCGCAGAACCCTGGCCCTGGCCCTCACCGCCTCGCTGAATGCGCCCATTCCCGAAACCCGCTTCGGCCTGTTCAGAATGTAGGCCGATACACCATGAGTGCAGATAAATTATTGCTGTCACACGTTGGCTCAACCGCCTGGTTGACGCTCAATCGACCGGAACTTCACAACGCCTTTGATGATGAATTGATCGCCTTACTGCTCAATGCTCTGAACACGCTTGAGCACGATGATAGCATCCGGGTGCTAATTGTCCGTAGCAATGGTCGCAGTTTCTCTGCCGGTGCTGACCTGAACTGGATGCAGCGCATGACCGAGCACAGCGAACAGGAAAACCTGCAGGATGCCCGGCAACTGGCGAGCCTGATGCACCGATTGTTTTATTTCCCGAAACCAACCATCGCCCGGGTACAGGGTGCGGCCATCGGTGGTGGTGTCGGCCTGGTGGCGTGCTGCGACATTGCCATCGCCAGCCAACGGGCGGTTTTCGCCCTTTCTGAAGTTCGCCTGGGTTTGATACCGGCCGTTATCAGTCCCTTTGTGATCCAGGCCATCGGCCCACGTTGGGCTCGTCGCTTATTCATCACTGCTGAACGGATTACCGCACAGCAGGCAGCAGAAATCCAATTAATTCATGAAGTTTGTGATGAAGATGAGCTGGATAACCGGGCTGCCGAGCTGGCAGAACTGATTACACAGGGCGGGCCACGTGCCTTACTGGCTGCCAAGCAACTGGTTGCAGATGTCCACCAATCGAAACTGGATGAGACCCTGCTCGAAGACACCTCACAACGAATAGCCCGCCTGCGAGTTTCAACCGAAGGCCAACAGGGCCTGCAGGCCTTTCTAGACCACACCAAGGCACCTTGGACACAATGAAATCACAAACCTCTGTGCCCGGCTATGTGGTGATCTTCCGTTCCCGGCACATGCAAGTCGCCGCACAGCGGGCTGGCCAGGCGTGTTGCTATGCCAAGTACCAGGTAGCGGTTGCGCGTATTGAAACAAGCTACGGTGAAAAACAGGCATGTTCAAGCGCCTACTGATCGCGAACCGGG
>DRJH01000306.1 GCA_011052285.1 Gammaproteobacteria bacterium | reverse complement strand
TCTGGCCAGAATTATCTCCCGGGTTCGACCCGAGCTGGATCTGTATATGACGACCGATCAGTCTGCAGAAGAACTGGCCGGTAGTGTGGTCGATCATTGTCGGCGGGTTTTCTACCATAAGGAGGATTTTCTGGAGTTGCACCTGAATATCCTGAGCGGGATTGCCTCTCGCTACCAGACCCCATTTTTTTCCGCTCTACGCCAGTATGCCAAACAGCCAACCGGTGTATTCCATGCCTTGCCGATCTCTCGGGGCAAGTCGATCACCAAGTCAAACTGGATTCGCGATATGATCGATTTCTACGGGATGAACATTTTTCTGGCCGAGACTTCAGCCACTTCCGGTGGTCTGGATTCGCTGCTCGAGCCTCATGGGCCGATCAAGAAGGCCCACGAGCTGGCTTCCCGTGCTTATGGTTCAAGGCGAACTTTTTTTGCCACCAATGGCACGTCCACCTGTAACAAGATTGTGGTCCAGGCGTTGGTCAGGCCTGGCGATATTGTGTTGGTGGATCGGGATTGCCATAAATCACACCATTATGGCATGGTGCTGTCCGGTGCGCAGGTCGTCTATCTGGATTCTTATCCACTCAATGAGTACTCTATGTATGGTGCAGTGCCCTTGCACGAAATCAAACGTCAGCTGCTGACCCTGAAAAAGGCCGGCAAGTTGGCGCGTGTGAAGATGCTGCTGCTGACCAATTGCACCTTCGATGGTATTGTCTACGATGTACAGCGGGTGATGGAGGAATGCCTGGCCATTAAGCCGGACCTGGTTTTTTTGTGGGATGAAGCCTGGTTTGGTTTTGCCGGTTTCGGGCCGACGTACCGCCAGCGTACAGCCATGTATTCAGCGGCAGCCCTGCGTGAACGTTATGCATCACGGGCCTATGCGCGCGAATATGCGGTGTACCAGAATACGGTGACGACAATCGCCGAGGATGATTCGGCTTGGTTGGATCTACGGCTAATGCCCGATCCCGCACAGGTTCGGGTTCGCGTCTATGCAACACAGTCGACGCATAAGACACTCACCGCGCTGCGTCAGGGTTCAATGATTCATATTCATGACCAGGATTACAAATCACAGGTGGAAGAATCGTTTCACGAAGCCTTTATGACCCATACCTCGACTTCACCGAATTACCAGATCTTAGCTTCGTTGGATATTGGTCGACGCCAGGTTGAATTGGAAGGTTTTGAACTGGTACAAAAACAGGTTGAAATGGCCATGTCACTGCGTAGTCAGGTCAGCTCTCATCCACTATTGAGCAAGTACTTCCGGATCTTGCGGGTAGCTGACATGATTCCTGCCAGTTACCGACAATCCGGTATCGAAGGTTATTTCGAACCAGGTCGGGGCTGGAATGACATTTGGGAGGCTTGGGAGCAGGATGAGTTTTGTCTCGATGCAACACGCCTGACCTTGTTTGTGGGTGCTACGGGTCTCGAGGGAGACGCCTTCAAGAATGAAGTGCTGATGAATAAATACGGTATCCAGATCAACAAGACGTCCAGGAATACGGTCCTCTTTATGACCAATATTGGCACTACTCGCAGCTCGGTCGCCTATTTGATTGAAGCGTTAGTCAAGTTTGCTCATGAGCTGGAGCGAAATATTGATGAAATGAGTCCACCAGAGTGGCATCTGCATCGTGCCAAGGTCAAGTCTATTACCCAAGATTTACCGCCATTACCGGATTTTTCCCGGTTTCATGATGGGTTTCGTTCGGGAATCGCTGAAGGTACCGGCGAAGGATTACTGCGGGAAGCATTTTTTTTGGCCTACGATGAAACCTGTTGCGAATATCTGGATCTATATGATGGCTCACTCGATGCTGAAATGGCTGCAGGTCGGGAAGTGGTTTCAGCGAATTTTGTGATCCCTTATCCGCCGGGTTTTCCGATTCTGGTGCCCGGACAGGTTGCCAGCCCCGGGATTATTGAATATTTGCGCAAACTGGATGTTAAGGAAATTCACGGTTTTCGAGAAGAATTCGGCTTGCGGGTATTTACCGAACAAGCTCTGGCAAAGCAAATGCACCACAATAATGTGACCCATCACCAGGATAAAAAAGCATGACGTCCTCGACAGCGCCAGCAGGCAAACCACACAAACGTCGCAAAACCCGCAGCAAGGCACCGTGGACACCATCACGCAAGATCAATAAACTCAAAGATGTATCTGAAATACGGCGATATTTTCACCGTAATGAAACACCGGTTTTTTTCATCAGTGCCACCAATTTTAATCTGCTGGGGTTGGATGACTGGTGCCGAAATTTCAAATTCATCAACCACATCGATTGTTATGACGGCCGACATCCCAATACCTTTGTGCCGACCGAGCAGGCCCATCCGGAATTTGAGTCCATCGAGGACATCAATGCCTATTTGCTCGAAAATAAGGAAGTAATCGATTTTATCAAGGTCCGCGGTGGCAAACCCAAAGCGGTCTTTTTGATGTTTGACGAGCGCGTGGAGAGTATTTGCCAAGAGTTGGGGATCGAGGTACTGTTTCCGTCTGCTGCATTACGTTCTGGTATTGATGATAAAATCGAAACGGTGCGTATAGGCAACAAGGCCGGTGTGCCCAGTGCCCCCAATGTACTAAGTGAAGTGGATAGCTGGCAACAGTTGCAGCGGGTATCGAAATCTTTGGGTAAAGATCTGGTGCTGCAGTCGGCCTTCGGCGATTCAGGGCACACCACTTTTTTCATCCGTAGTGAACGTGATTTTCGACGTCACCAACAGGAGATTGTCGGCCAGGGCCCAATCAAGATCATGCAGCGACTCAAATGCCGCGGTTCGGCTATCGAAGCCTGCCGGGTCAGCGCTGGCAACGTTTATTTCGGCGCCTGTGGCCAGCCTATCGTAAGTGGTTTCTATCTGAAGGCATTGAATCGCGTCCCACCTACCTGGCTTGTTTGCGGGCCTTGCGGGCGCATATGCCGGAATTGCTGCCTTGTTATGAAACATTGGCTGAGCTGGCGGGTGGGGGGGATCTGGAGGCTCGGCTGCTGTCGTTTTATTGTCCGCCGCCGTATCTTTCAGGTTGTTCTCAGGCGATTTGGCTTGGCAATGAGCCTATGTTGGCACGCAATTATGATTACTCCCCGTTGCTTTGTGACGGCATTATCCTGCAGACTGCATGGAACGGGCAGCGTGTTATTGGTATGAGTGATGGTTTGTGGGGCTTGCTTGATGGCATGAATGCAGCCGGGTTGGTGCTGTCTCTGACCTTTGGTGGTCGTCAGGTTGTTGGTGAAGGATTTGGTGTGCCACTAATTCTACGTTATGTGCTGGAATTTTGTCGAACCACGGAGGAGGCAACCGAAGTGCTGGCCAGAATACCCTGTCATATGACCTATAACACATTTCATGTGAGTGGTATTCTGGATCAATGGCCGGAATCACAGAAGGCGTTACGCATTGAGCCTATCAGTTGCAGAATTTTGCGGTCACTAATACGGTAAAATACCCGATTGGCATCCTTGCGCGTGGACAGAATATCCTTGTCGCGCAGGATCGACAGGTGTTGCGAAATATTGCTCTGGGAGGTGCCGACCATCTCGACCAGATCCTGTACACTGAATTCGGTGGCACTACCCAGGATGCACAAAATCTTCAGTCGCAGTGGATGAGCCATGGCTTTTAAGGCCCGGGAAGCTTTGTTGATGTCCTTTTCATCCGCAAGCATCAGCTCGGACGAGCGAACGCCATCATCGACCAGCGCAGTGCTATTTTCCATAATCGGATTTCGTCCCCTGTTCAGTGTCATACAGTATATTACTGCTAAATTATACACTAATACAGTAATTGCGGTTTAAACAACAATTATGGTTATTTTTGGTAACTATTCAGCGCATTCATTTTTGTCCCATTACGGCGTGTGTTCGTACTCGAATGCTCACATTCTCCGTGCGAAAATGCCTTGTACTGAACCAAAATCTAAATACGCTGAACAGTTACAAAATATTTTTGTCACCAAGTGACGGGGGGCTCTGTTCTCGGACAGGGCTCCTAGAAGGCAATCAATTCTCGGACAGCCTCCTAGCTTGCCATCAGAGATTGAATGCTGGCGAGAAGGACATCTTCATTGACCGGCTTGGCTATGATTTTGACCAGTCCAGGTGGTGTGGTTTGGATCAGCTGCGGGTCGTCGCTGTGTGCAGTAATCATTACGGCAGGTAGCTTAATATTGCGTCTGTTTAATTCATTTAACACAGCCAAGCCATCGTAATCCGGCATTTGATAATCCAGGAGCAGGCAGCCACGAGGTGGTTCCAACTGCAGGGATGATAGAAACACCGCAGAACTGGTATAAGCCTGGACTGGCCAGCCCATAATTTGTACTAGCATTGTCAAAGCATTGACCACAGCATTATCATCATCAAGGATGTAGACCTTTTTTGCGGGCACCGCTGCGATGCACTCATTCACCCTGGACCCATGAGATTGTCCGAGAACGGGAATCGTTGCGTCGTGCAGTTGCTTTGAAGCGGACTTTTTCATGTTGAGAGGCGAATACTTGTTATATGTCACGAGTGCCATGAAAGAATCTGGTCAGTCAGCTTCTCCGCAGCAGGTCCTCTGTTCCTGTACAGGCTCCTTACCTACCGAATAAAGGCTTTATTACGCAAAGTAAACCACAGGTCGGTAGCGGTGTTGTTGACTCAGATCAGGAAACGTGTCTGCAATGTAGTAGACAACGAAAAATCAGTACCGGAAAATGACAGATCAAGTGTAACGATTCAGCGTGTTTAGATTTTGGTTCAGTACAAGGCATGTTCGCACGGAGAATGTGAGCATATAGGTCCTATGTAACCATTTGAGTACGAACACACGCCGTAATGGGACAAAAGATGAATACGCTGAATCGTTACGATCAAGTTTATGTCTGCATTTCGTTCCAATGTTTAGCCAGTTCTGCCACCGTCCGTAGTTGTAGTTTTTTCATGCCCCGAGAGCGATGCAATTCAACGGTTCGCTCACTGATCCCCAGCTCCATGGCAATGACCTTGTTGGCTTGCCCAACGGCCACGCGGGCAATAATTTCGTACTCCCGTGGTGTCAGGGTATCGAACTGTTGTTGCATTTGCTGTTGCCGGAATTGGTTTTTCCGCTGCTGTCGGTCAGTCGCCAACGCAGTTTGCACCCGGGAGAGAAACGTCTCTGCATCAACCGGTTTTTCGAGGAAATCGACAGCACCTCCCTGAATTGCCTGTACTGCTTCAGAGATACTACCAAAACCGGTTAAGAACAACATCGGGCGTTGTACACCGTTGCCTAACAGATGTTGCTGTAACTCCAGCCCGGAAAGCCCTGGCATTTGCAGATCCGCAACCAGACAGCCCGGTAATTTGGGGTCATGGTGGGAGAGAAATTCCTCAGCGGTTGCAAAGTCCATAACCCGCAGGCCCTCACTTTCCAGTAACAGCCGCAGGCTATCCCGAATCGCGGGATCGTCATCAACCAGAAATACGGTAGACTCTACAGTCATCGGCTTGATTGTGACTGGATTGGTTCAACGGGCAATTGAAAATGAAAGGTGGCTCCTCCGATTCGGTTGTTTTTTGCAGTCAGGTCGCTACCGTGAGCGCGAATGATTTTGCGACATAGTGGCAGGCCCATACCCATGCCGTCAGACTTGGTGGAATAGTATTTGGCAAAAATATCCCCTGCCGGTAAGCCGCCACCCGTATCTTCAACTTCCACCTGTACGAAGGCATTCACTTCCTTGAACGTGCGAATATTTAATTCACGGCGTTTCTGACCGGTGGCGGCAATGGCTTCCACGGCATTTCTCAATAAGTTCAAGACAACCTGTTCAATTTGTAGGCGATCTACCAGTACCATCGGAATGTCTTTGTGAATATCCAGTTCGACATCAATGTGGTGATGCTTTAGCTCATGGTAAATCAGGTGCAGCACATCATGCATCACATGGTTGATATCGACAGCGGAGCGTTCGGAATCGCCTTTGCGAATAAAGCGACGTAGGTGATTGCTGACCGCACTGGCACGTCGTGTTTGTTCGATAATCTGGGTTAGCGCATTGTCGAGCTGTCCATCAAGTTTGCCTTTGCGGAGGAGGCGCTGGCAGGCCTGGGCATAGCTGAGAATAGCGGTCAGCGGTTGATTTAATTCATGGGTAAGCGAAGAGGTCATTTCACCCAGGCTGGCGAGGCGTCCGGAATGTGCCATTTCCTGGAGACGCAGTCGTGAAGTATTTTCCGCTTCAATCCGTCTTGAAATATCCCGCACGAACACAACTAAAGAGGATTCACCCTGCAGGTGGATTGGAGTCACCGTAATTTCCAGTGGAATCGACTTGCCGCTACTGGTGATGCCAGTATCCTGGTAGTGATTTGTGACCTGGTAGTTGTTTGTGATCTGACACTTCGCAGCGGGGTAATCCACGGCTTTGGTTTTGCAGTGGGGTATCAGGTAGTTGACAGGTTGACCACGCAACTGTTTTCCCGTGTAGCCAAACAGTTGTTCAATGGCCGGGTTGCAATTAAGGATACAGCATCGACTGTCTACGGTCAGTATTCCTTCGGACACATTGTTGTAAATAGCCCGCAGATGTTCCTCGCTTTCCTGTAGTTGCAGATCAGAAAGTGGGTCAGTGTATGATGCAGTTTGATCCGGCATATTGGTTCAGGTTGTTAACGAAAATCAGCGAATTGTCCGTATGCTCATGATAGATAGATAGATATATATATATGTGTGAGTCGCTGACTGGGAAGCTGTCCAAGAACAGGAGCCGATAGATTTATTGCTTCTGCATACCGGCACTTGTGCCATTCACTTATAGACATCGAAATCACCGAGGGCATGGTAGGTGCTTGTGCCATTCACGGTGCTTCCACCATCCATGGAAATCGCAACAAGGGGAATACTTTGAGACAGATTTTCTCATGGTGAGGCGAATACTGGTTATGTGACAAGAGTTAGGGGAAAATCCGGTAAAAGGCAGCTTTCCCATGGTCCATTCTTAGTTCTCTGGCACACTCCCAGTCATTGTATACTCATGGACAGGGCTTTTAGTATCGGCAATGTAAGGAGCGAACATGAAGTATACCGCAGAACAGCAGCGTGACCTGATAATAATTGGTGCCGGATCCGCTGGTTTGATCTGTGCCTATCTGGCAGCTTTGATGGGCAGTCGGGTTGCCCTGGTGGAGCGCCACCGAATGGGTGGGGATTGCCTGAATACGGGTTGTGTGCCTTCCAAGTCGCTGATTTCAACAACCCGCTTCCTGGCAGCCTGTCGCGACAGTACACGCCTTGGAGTACGCAAGGCCCAGGTGGAATGGGATTTTGGCGAAATCATGCAGCGTATCAAAGAGGTGATCCAGACGATAGCACCCCATGATTCGGTGGAGCGCTACACCGATCTCGGGGTTGATGTTATCCAGGGTGATGCCAGGGTGTTGTCTGCAAACCGTGTAGAGGTGGATGGCCAAACCTATACAACACGTCGCCTGATTATTGCCAGTGGTGCCCGACCATTTGTACCACCGATCGAAGGGGTTGAGTTGGTGCCCTATTTGACCTCAGATACGATCTGGGATCTGGAGGAATTGCCCAGACGGTTGTTGGTATTGGGGGGAGGGCCAATCGGTTGTGAACTGGCACAGTGTTTTGCCCGCCTGGGTAGTCAGGTGACGTTGGTGGAAATGGTCGACAGGGTGCTATTTCGAGAAGATACT
>DRJH01000305.1 GCA_011052285.1 Gammaproteobacteria bacterium | reverse complement strand
TTAACCACTAT
Source organism: Gammaproteobacteria bacterium (assembly GCA_011052285.1). Classification (GTDB taxonomy): domain Bacteria; phylum Pseudomonadota; class Gammaproteobacteria; order Arenicellales; family DRJH01; genus DRJH01. Next base: position 3,368 of record DRJH01000305.1, on the reverse strand, counting down.
AAACGTTTCAGCTGATCGACATCATATTGCACCATGACCCATGACCTGAAACCCACAACACGCTTTGGTGCGCGCGTCGCCCACTATGCGCGCACCCGCCCTGGTTATCCAAAGGATATCATTACCTGCCTGCAACAACACCACCACTTGCAACCCTCTCACAAGATCGCTGATTTCGGCTCAGGCACGGGACTCTTGAGTCGTCTGTTTCTAGATCATGGTAACACAGTGATCGGCATCGAACCCAATGCAAGAATGCGAGAAGCGGGTGAGGCCTATTTATCAAAATACGATGAATTCATCTCTATGGAAGGACGTGCTGAAGATTGTGGTCTGATTAATGAAGAAATCGACTTTATCACCACGGGCCAGGCATTTCACTGGTTCACTATTGAAGAAACCCAGTGTGAATTTCAACGGATACTCAAACCCGATGGTTGGGTCGTCTTAATCTGGAATCATCGGCTGGTAGACAACTCTGATTTTGCCGTAGCCTATGAAGCCTTTCTGCACCGCAATACTATCGATTATGCACGTATCAGCCGGCGCTATGCCGATTACGCTGCAATTGAGGCCTTCTTCTCACCCTGTGGCTATGTCGAATACTCATTTCCCAATCAACAGACCTTTGATTTCGAGGGCCTCAAAGGCCGGGTATTATCCAGCTCCTATGCTCCGTTGCAGACAGATGAAAACTGGCAACAGACCCTACAACAACTGCAGGACCTGTTTGCACAACACCAACAAAATGATCGTGTGCAATTCGATTACCGTACCGTGATGATGGTCGGTCACCTTGATTGACATTGGCTTGAACACAACACGATACTTCATGTAACAAAGTGTTAACCCAATAAATCATTTGTAACCCTGGACTTTTCATAGGGTAGTTTTCCTACTATGCTTGTATTCCCACTTGAGTTGAAAAGGAAGCTATCTCATGACACAAAATCGCATATTAATCCTGGATGATGACAATCGATTACGCTCACTACTGACAATATTTCTTGAGAAACAGGGCTTTACAATCACTGGAGCTGAAAATGCTCACACTGCAGAGCGCCATCTTGAACGCGAACGTTATGATGTGCTGATTCTTGATTTAATGTTACCCGACGATGATGGTTTGTCGGTCTGTCAGCGCTTGCGTGCAAAAAACTACGACATTCCGATCATTATGTTGACTGCCAAGGGTGATGATGTAGACCGGATCGTCGGTTTGGAGGTTGGAGCCGATGACTACCTGCCCAAACCCTTTAACCCACGTGAGTTGGTTGCCCGAATCAAGGCGGTGTTGCGCCGAGTACCGCAGAACAATGCCATGGCACCGGACCCGGAAGCCGAGGATATTCATTTCGGAGACTGCATCATCAATATGGCCAGTCGACAGTTGTTTCGCCGGGGCGAAAAGATCCAGTTAACCAGTGGCGAGTTTGGTATTCTCAAATTACTATGCAGTCATCCTAATCGCCCGCTATCACGCGACCATTTGCTGAGTCAAACCACAGGCCGCAGTCACACCCCCTTTGACAGAAGTGTCGATGTGCAAATCTCCAGGTTGCGAAAACTGCTGGAGCCCGATCCCAAACTACCCCGCTATATTCAAACCATTCGAAGTCAGGGCTACGCCTTCGTTCCAGACCGCAGTCCGTCCGCAAGCGCACTGTAAATGTATTACGCAGCTGCCACTAACTCAGAAATGCCGCCTGTTCTCAGACGCGCTCCGGGAGACTATCTGGGAACAGGCATCAATAAAGTATTATTATGAAACTACTGCCCAGGTCATTGTTCGGAAGGGCCTTGCTAGTCATCGTAGTCCTTTTATTATTAATGGAACTGACCACAGCAATACTCACCAGAATATATATCAATGGGGTGATCGCTGAACGCACGGCTGAAATTGTCGTACGTCTGCAAAGCAAGAAAAATAACGACAGACTCAAGCCTCCGACCAATGCCCGAAGCTTCGATAATTTCATGGTCCGCACGCTAACACGGACCCTGCGTGATCGTTTTGGTCAGCGCGCACAAGCGCGCTTGCTTCTTGACCCGGTGTTGACACTATGGATGTATCTACCGGATGGTGATTCTGGGCAATGGGTAACACTCCCAATCGACAGGCTGCAACGCCAACTGGGCTATTTTTTACTCATTGTTGCGCTCTCACTCTTATTCTATGCCATTTTAGCAGCAGCCATTTTTTCTCGTCACATCAACAGACCACTCAAACAACTTACCCATGCAGCACGCCACCTGGCAAGAAGCGAAAGTGTTTTACCACTGAATTTTACTCATAGCGATGAATTCAAAATGCTCGGTGACGCCTTCGACCACATGTCAGAGGATATTCAAAAACTGGAAGAAGATCGTCGCCTGATGCTAGCCGGTGTTTCGCATGACCTTAGAACACCATTGGCCAGACTGAGACTGAGCACTTCGCTGCTGGAAGGAGACTTCGATAAAACGATTCTTGACGGTATGAACCGGGATATCGAGGATATGGATGCAATCATCCAGCAGTTTCTTGCCTTCACCCAAGATAGCAGTAATGAACAAACCGAAATCCTTCCGATCACAGAGCTCGTAACAGCAGCCATAGAGCCGTACCGTAGCAATATCAAAAAACTGGAAATACAGGTCCAAAAATCTCTCAGTATGGCGGCCCGGCCATTATCATTTAAACGTATGCTGACGAACGTACTGGAGAACGCACAAAAATATGGTAATGGAGAAATTGTTATTATACTCGCCACTCAGAATCAAGAACTGGTAATCCGAATCATGGATCGAGGCCCGGGTATTCCAACAAAGGATGTGGCTCGCATGCTGGAACCTTTTCAACGCGGGGATCGAGATAAACAGCACAAGCCCGGTACGGGATTGGGGTTACCCACTGCTCTGCGGCTCGCAAAACAACACGGGGGTACTTTGTCCTTACACAATCGACGTCATGGCGGTTTGGAGGTAAGATTGCAGTTCCCGCTAGAGGATGCTCCTAGTACCTGATCTCCAGGACCTCGTATTGGCGCAAACCTCCCGGAGTATGCACATCGACCTCATCTTCTACTTTATGCCCTAACAAAGCTCTGGCAATAGGGGAATTGAGTGATACCTGATCTTTTGAGATATCTGCCTCAAGGTTACCAACGATCTGATAACAAACCTCGGTATCCTTTTCAATATCCAGCAAGGTAACAACACACCCGAAGACCACTTTACCACTCTTGCTCAACGTTGCAGGATTGATGACTTCCGCATGAGAGAGATCGCCATTTAATTGGGCTATCCTGCCTTCGATAAAACTTTGTTCTTCGCGGGCAGCATCATATTCCGCATTTTCAGAAAGATCTCCGTGAGGACGCGGCTCA
>DRJH01000304.1 GCA_011052285.1 Gammaproteobacteria bacterium | reverse complement strand
TACAAATTATCACCATCTTCAAACCAGGTGCCTAAGCATCCGTCCAGGATTAACGATAAAGCCCCTTTACAAAGGGTTCCAATTCCATCATCGCCTGACGGTAAACGTTGCGCTTGAATTCAATAATCTGCTCCAATGGAGTCCAGTACTCCACCCAGCGCCAGGCATCGAACTCCGGAGTACGGTAACAGGCAAGATTGACACACTGGTCGCTAGCCAACATTTCGAACAAATACCAGCGCTGCTTCTGGCCCCGAAACTGGCTGCCAGAACGCAAATAGCGGCGTGGTAAATCATACCGTAGCCAATGTTCGGTACAAGCCAAAAGCCGCACGTGAGATTGCTGTAGACCGACCTCTTCACGCAGCTCACGATACGCCGCTTGCTCACAGGTTTCCTCAGCCTCAACACCGCCCTGTGGAAACTGCCAGCCATCCAGGCGCGTCCGCCGCGCCCACAACAATTGCCCCTTACGATTGCAGATAATGATGCCGACATTGGGCCGGTAACCCTCGTCATCGAAGTCACATTGATTAAATTGATGATCAGTCATTGCTTATCCCGGTTCACCCTTTCACCACTTTTCTAAAGTATGGTTACCGGGTCGATCCTGTTCATTCCAGCCCAAGGATAACAACAGCATGGAAAAATCGCAAAATAAATACACGTACCACGCCGATACTTCCAACAGAATTGGCAAATATCCGCCTTCAAAAGGCATCTACTAACGAGCCCGCCACTGCCAGCCGGAGCCATACCAAGCACGCTGTTCGATATTGATGATGACATTCCATTTTGGTAGTGAATAGACCCGTCACAGATCTCCCAGCGGGCTGACAACTCCTTCCCCTTGCACGAACGGACCGCCGAAATATTTTCCAACGGGTGCTTCAACACCCGCTTGTATAAAAATACGAGTGCATTTAAGGGCTGATTCTGTGTTGAAGCTGCCACCTTCTCATTCACCACCAGGTGGGTCAGAAAATCCTCCACTCTGCTGACCGGCTCGATCAACAAAGCGTCTCGTGAGCTCATCCGACGATAACGAACAAAACGTATGACCCAATCACAACAAGCCCGCTCGGTATGAAGGGAATAGTGCAAATAACGTAGCACTTCCCGCATCCGGGCAAGCAGTGACTGATTGGCATGTGCGCTTGACATACAATATGAAGGACAATAACGTTGGTCCCGCTATTTGCCCGTGGCCCCGTAGCTGTTATTCCATTTTATCAGGCAATATTGCCTGATTTTTGTTTCAATAGGTAAAGACATATCTTCGTTTGTTGAGGATCTCAAACTTAATACGCTGAGTTCGTTCGCACTTGAATCAAATGAATCTGAATCAATATCAACTATTTAATTACACATACAATTAGATGGTTGACTTTAATTTATTTATATGTACAATTAAATAGTGAGTATTTCATACGACCTAAATAAAAACAAACGTAATATTAAACTACGCAACCTCGGTTTTGATCGAATATCTGATTTAGATTGGGATAACGCATGGATTTTTGAAGACAAGCGAAATGAATATAACGAAGCACGCTTCATCGCATATGGCATGCTTGATGAGCGTTTACACTTTGTTTGCTTCACAGAAACCAAAGATGGTATCCGCATTATTTCATTTCGCAAAGCTAATAGCAGAGAGGTAAAACGATATGAGCAATCAACCTTTAATAGATAAAGATGGGGAAGTGCGTGAATTAACCGTAGATGACCTCAAAAAATTCAGACCTATATCAGAAGCAAATCCTGCGTTAGCGGTAAAAATCAAGAAAAATATTGGAGAAAGAGGACCTCAAAAATTACCCACAAAAATACCCATTAGCATTAGAGTTAGCCCTGAGGTTGCGGAATATTTTCGATCTGAAGGTAAAGGATGGCAGGGGCGCATTAATAATGTGCTTAAAGAATATGTCGCTCATCATAAATAAATACTTCTAACGAATAAGGATAGTTGCCGCACGAAGTCGTTTAAGTATTTGTTATAATTAGGCAATAGTAGGATTTAAGCCTACTATGTAACCCGGTGTTCCGCCACCGATATCCAGCAAGGCTATGTACTGAGGAGTACTACTGCAATAGCGGCTTCGTTCAACAATGCGATACACTGGATCAATCAGACACTCCCACCCAGCATAAATTTCGAGATGAGGGAATCACCACAAAATCCATGCCTGCATTACCTTAGCGCCAAGTCCTGCGAATCGTTCTACAAGCCTTTAAATACGAATACTAGCAGGCTATCCGAGAATAGGAGTCGTGGCGAGGAAAATCGGGCCAAAGTCTGCTTATCCGCAGTAGGCTCGCTATTCTCGGACAGCCTCCTAGACACACAGACAAGATATGAAGAAAATATTTACCAGCGAGGACCGCTTCATGGTCTGGATGGTTAGAGATGCACTGCAACATGCAGGATACGACTGTTGTATCCGCAACCAGTATGCAGCAGGTGGCAGTGGAGACCTTTCGCTCCTCGATAGCTGGCCTGAGGTGTGGCTGGTGTGTGATGAAGACGAAAAAGCGGCGTTGGGTATCCTGCATGAGCGCTTCGAATCTCCCGGATCCAAAGCAAACTGGCTCTGTTCACATTGTAAAGAGGCCAATGCAGGCAGTTTCGAGTTTTGCTGGAACTGTGGTCATGATGCACCAGAAGTACCATGAGCCTGTTCGCAGTGCAATCCACTGTGCTCTGCCTCGCCAGCACAGAATTCGCCCTTGTTAAGGTATACTTTACGCTTCTTTTCAGCGGCCCTCTCGCAGCAGGATTTGTACTGTTTCCTCATTCCAAAATCCCTGGCGGGCTTGTGTCACTTGGAAAAATGAACGAATCTACTCCCGGCGGGAGCCGCTGCCTCTTTGTTGATCATGGAGCACTCAATGAGCAAACCCACTTCCCTGTCTGAACTACCAGATTTCACACTACAGCTGACTGAAGGAGAAACCGCTCGGCGCTCCGACTTTCTCGGTCACCGATTGATACTGTACTTTTATCCCAAAGACAACACCCCCGGTTGCAGTACTGAGGCCCAGGGTTTTCGCGATGCTTCAGCACAGCTGGCCGAACTCAATACCATAGTGATCGGTATTTCCCGCGATAGTCTGGTCAGTCACGAGAAATTTCGCAGCAAGCTCGAATTGCCGTTTGCCCTGGCTTGCGACAGTGACGAAAGCCTGTGCCGACTCTTTGATGTTATGAGACCGAAGAAACTCTATGGCCGTAGCTTTATCGGTATCGAACGCAGTACCTTTCTACTCGATGAACGAGGTGTAGTACGACGCAGCTGGCGCAAGGTTCGGGTTAACAAGCATGTTGAAGAGGTACTAACGGCAATCCGGGATCTGGATGCGCTGGGCTAACAATAGCCTCCAAGGAACCTATACGAAAGGCCTTTAGTCAGTAATTAGCGTCCTCGAAACTGGCTTTGCGGGTGGCAACATAGTGGTCGAGTTGCTCGAACACAGCGACATCCAGAGGCGGTTCCTGATAGTCTTCGAGCATCTTGTGCCAGATTTTTTCGGCTCGCTGCGGGGCCTCCAGACTGCCATCCTCCACCCATTGTTCCCAACTGTTGTTATCGGCTGTTTGCGCACGATAAAACGCGTGTTTGAAATTTTTTCGGGTATGGGCACAACCCAAAAAATGCGCACCCGGGCCAACTTCGTGAATAGCATCCATGGCTTGACCGTTCTCGCTCAGGTCGATGCCCTCGAGCATAACCCGGGCCACACCTGCCTGATCACAATCGAGAATAAATTTTTCATAGCCCATAACCAGACCGCCTTCCAGCCAACCAGCGGTATGCAATACAAAATTGACTCCTGCATTGACGGTGGCCTGCAGGGTGTTGCTGGACTCGTAGGCTGCCTGGGTATCCGCAATCTTCGAGGCACAAAGGGAACCGCCACTGCGAAATGGCACGCCGAGCCTGCGTGCCAGTGAGGCACCAATATTCAAGGCCTGGGCAGCTTCGGGAGTACCAAAGGTCGGCGCACCGGTCTGCATCGACATCGACATCACGAAATTTCCATACAGCATCGGTGCCCCGGGCCGAGTTAGCTGGATAAAGGTCATGCCCGCCAGCCCCTCGGCCAGGCTTTGTGCTGCCACCGCCGCCACAGTCACCGGGGCCATGGCGCCGGCGACAATGAACGAAGTGATAATGGTGGCCTGATTGTGCCGGGCATAAACCCGGGCCGCTCCGAGCATGGTGGCGTCAAAGACCATGGGTGAGCTGGCATTGATCAGACTCAAAATTACGGCATTGTTCTCAACATAGTCGTCACCGAACACGATCTTGGCCATGGCGATGGTATCCTCGGCACGCTCCGGTGTGGTCACCGAACCCATGAAGGGCTTGTCGGAATAGCGTAAATGAGAATAGACCATATCGAAATGACGCTTGTTAACCGGCAGGTCGACCGGTTCACAAATGGTCCCGCCGGAATGATGCAAATGCGGTGTGCTATAGGCCAGTTTGACAAAATTTCGGAAGTCTTCGATGGTCGCATAACGTCGGCCCTCCGCAAGATTTCTGATAAAAGGGCTACCATAAGCGGGTGCAAAGACCGTGCTCATCCCTCCAATTTCGACACTACGTGCCGGATTTCTGGCGTGCTGGATAAAGCTGGCGGGAGCTGAACGCTGGATAATCTCGCGGCACATGCCTTGCGGAAAACACACCCGCTCGTCGTTCACCCGGGCACCGGCCTGCCGCAATAATTGCAGTGCCGCCGGATCGTTACGAAACTCAATACCGACTTCCTCAAGAATACGCTCGGCATTGGTCTCGATAAGCGTCAAACCGACATCGTCGAGCAACTCAAAAACAGGAATATTACGTGTGATATAAGGAGCCTGAACCTGTACCGCCTGTTCTCCTGCTCCACGATCCGGCTGTCCGCGCCGCCTTCTGCGCCGATGTTCTCCTGCCATGCTGTCTCTCCTGTTTGTTATGTTCGTGCTTCGGCCCTGCGGCGGCGACCCCGACCTGGCCTGCCCGTGGCTTCCGGGGCCTCGGGAAATCCCATGGCAGCGACAAAATATTCCTGAAATGCCGGTGCCAGGGCACTCTCGATCTTGTTCACTTCCAGTACCTTGCTGCGAATCTTGTGACGATACTGCTCGTTGAGCAAAGCCATGGTGGCACCGGTACCGGCTGCATTACCGATTGATTCCACGGCCGAAAAGGCTGCTGTTGGTGCTACCGGCTCGGGAAACAAGCCAATGGCAATGGCATATTTCGGATCGATATGGCTGCCGAAAGCACCCGCCAGCAATACCCGCTGCAGTTGCTTGCAACCCAGGGCATCCATCAACAATTTCACGCCGGCATGCAAGGCAGCCTTAGCCAATTGGATGGCACGGATATCGGTCTGCTGAATAAAGATCCGCGAAGTCGCCGGGTCACCCAGGTAATAGCGCCAGCAGTCATCGACCCGAACCATGCCCGGCAACACCGTGCTGGTTCGCAGTGCACCACTGTGATCAAGCACACCAGCCCGGGCCATTTCAGCCAGGGCTTCGATAATCCCCGAGCCGCAAATGCCCACCACTGGAGGGTTGATTTTCTGGAATTTCTCGGTATCAGACCAGTGCTCACAACCAATGATTCGGTATTTCACCGCTCCGGTATTTGGATCAATCCGGACCCGTTCAATGGCACCAACAGCCGCCCGCATACCACAGGTAATTTCCGCACCTTCAAAAGCCGGCCCGGTCGGTGAGGAAGTGGAGCACAAACGCTGGCCCTGAGCCAATACGATTTCGGCGTTGGTCCCAACATCGACCAGCAAGGTCACCCGCTCATCCAGGCGATCGAGCTGTGACAGCAACATCGCTGCAGTATCGGCACCGACGTGACCGGCAATCAAGGGCAAAAACGAAGCCCGGGTCAGAGGATTGAGCACTATAGCCAGTTCACGGGCAGGCAGGTCAATCCAGGAACAAGTGGCCGCGGGAAACGGCGCCTGACCGAGTTCAATGGGCGAAATACCGAGCATTAAATGATGCATAACCGGGTTACCGACCAGCACCAACTCCAGGCAGTCCTGAGGTGCGACATTCGCTTTCTCGCAAGCCTCGGACAACAACTGATTGACCGCCGCCCGTACCGCCAAAGTCATTTTATTGGCCCCGTCGGGGTGTATCATGGCATAGGAAACCCGGCTCATCAGGTCTTCACCATAGCGGATCTGTGGATTCATCGCGGAAGTCTGGGATACCGCTTCTCCGGTTACCAGGTCATAGAGATATACGGCCAGGGTGGTGGAACCGATATCGATGGCCGCCCCATACACATGATCCCGAAAGCCAGGCCAAAGGGCGACGATTTCACGGCCATCGCGAATTGCTACCGTGACGTTAAAGTCTGCGTCGCGCAAACTGCGTTGCAATAACGGTAGTAACCGTGGATGCAGGTGTAGCTCGGGAAAATCCCATTGTACATGCAGTGCATCGACCAAGGTCGCTTCCTCTCCACGATTGGACTCCAACCCCGGCTTCGGTAGCTCACAATAATGCAAGGTGGTGACCGGTTGCAGGGGAATGTCGACCTGGACCTCGGATTTTCGAATTACGGCACGATATTCCTGACTTTCTTCCGGTACCGCGATCACCATATCACCGAGCAGATGCGTGCGACAGGCCAGGCGCCGCCCTGCCGCTAAGCCGCGCCGAGCCCGAAAACGCAACTCACCTTCAGATATTCCGGTCAAATGCCGCAACCGACTGTCAATAGCATGTTGTTGCTGGCGACCGAGCACCGGTTCGCAGACACAACGCCCGCACAGACCCCGACCACCACAGATGGAACTGAGGTCGACGCCTATCCGGCGGGCCGCATTCATAATCGAAGTGCCCACAGGAAACCGACCACGCTTCCCGGATGGAGTAAATATAACACTGACAGTGGGTGGGGCTCGGCCCACGATTATTCGACCGCTGCAGGGTAAGCGGGTAAATTATCACAGAGGTGATAATAGTTCGGTTTTTCACTCACGTAGATGTGTGCTGCCACCTGCAGCGGTGGATCATCATCAAGGCTGCCAGGCAATATACTGATTTGTGGCCGCTGCTGATGACTCCAGAACAACAGGCTGCCACAAGCTGGACAGAATCCGTAACGGGCATTCTCAGTGACGGCATACCATCGGACTTCACCATGCAGACTAAAATCCGCGCGGTCAACGGCTGTCGCAGCCAGATAATGACCAGTTATACGCCGACACTGCCGACAGTGGCAATACAGTACCGGCCGCAGCGGGCCATCGACCGCATAGCGAACCGCACCACAAAGACATCCACCCTGATAAATCACGCCTGTTAGCTGCGGCGGCGCCGACGACTTCGGCTGCGACCGGCTTCCTGATCGGCCGCGACCGGCACGCGGTAACGCTGAATCCAACCCTGGCAGTTTTCATCGTGAGCCAGTAACACATCAGCCGCCTTCACCGCCTGTACCAGGCCATCATGCAGGGGATTGACGATGGCAGAAGTCATCCCCGCCAGAGCCGCCATGGGCAAAAAGGCGTAATTAATGCCCGCCCGGTTGGGCAAACCAAAGCTTATATTGGACGCACCACAGGTGGTGTTGACCTTCAGTTCATTGCGTAAGCGTTTGACCAGCTCGAATACCTGCTTGCCGGCACCGCTGACGGCGCCGATCGGCATCACCAGTGGGTCTACCACCACGTCTTCACGCGCAATGCCGTAATCAGCCGCCCGCTCAACAATCTTTTTGGCAATCTCAAAACGTACATCCGGGTCTTCGGATATACCGGTTTCATCATTGCTGATCGCGACCACGGCAGCCTGGTATTTTTTCACCAGCGGCAACACCCGCTCCATGACCGCCTCTTCCCCGGTTGTCGAATTGACCAGTGCCTTACCCTGGTATACGGCCAAGCCAGCCTCAAGGGCCTCGATAATCGAGGAGTCGATGGACAAAGGCACATCGGTCAATCCTTGCACCAGTTCGATGGTACGTGCCAGGATCTCCGGTTCGTCGGCCAGGGGGATTCCGGCATTGACATCCAGCATCTGTGCCCCAGCCGCTACCTGTGCCAGGGCGTCACTTTGTACCCGGCTGAAATCGCCAGCCTTCATTTCTGCGGCCAACAGCTTGCGCCCGGTGGGATTGATGCGCTCACCAATCATGACAAAGGGCTGATCAAAGCCAATAATGACTTCCCGGCTTGCTGAACTGAGTAGGGTATTGGTCATATGCTGTTTCCCGTGACTGCAAGAAGTTAATGAAAAAGAAGGGACTAAATGGATTGCGCCGCTGTGGGCTGTGTGTCTGGCGTATCGGGGGTATGGAAATCTGCCGCAATTTCTACCGCATCGGCCTGCGGATACCAGGGCACACGCTGTCCCAGCACACCACTTTTTCGAACCATCTCGGCGACATGTTTTTCCTGTCGATAGGCCATAACATGAACACCACTAACCCCAGGCAATTCCTTGAGGGCATGAATCATTTCAACACAAAACTGTCGTCCTGCCTCACGTTGATTGCTGCTGCCTTCAAGACGGGCGATGACCGCATCCGGGATATGTACGCCGGGCACATTGCTACGCATCCAGCGCGCGGTTCGGGCGGAAGGCAAAGGCCCGACTCCAGGCAGAATATAGCAACGCTCGGCCAGACCTTGATCCACAACCTGTCGCATGAAGTCACGCATCCGCTCGAGATCAAAGCAATATTGGGTCTGGATAAACAGGGCGCCTGCTTCAATTTTCTTGCGCAATTGTCGCACCCGTTGCGGATATGGCGGCACGAATGGATTAATGGTCGAACCGGGGAACAGCGCCGGAGCCTGAGTCAATTTACGACCACTTAAAAAACGTGACTCATTACACATCACCCGCACCGTTTCCAATAACGAAATACTGTCCAGATCGAAGACCGGCATGGCTTGCGGGTGATCACCGACACTGACATCATCGCCCGACAGGCTGAGAATGCTGCAAATCCCCATTGCCGCTGCTCCGAGGATATCGCCCTGGATGGCGATACGATTTCGGTCACGACAGGAGATTTGAAAAATCGGTGAATAGCCCATCCGCGTCAGCAACGCACAGACAGCAACGCTCGACATATGGCAATTAGCCCCGGAGCCATCAGTAGCATTGACCGCGTCAACAACTCCGTCAAATAGCTGTACCCGCTCCGCCACCTCGACCGGATCAGCCGAATCCGGTGGCGCAATTTCCGCGGTTACGGCAAAATGCCCGGCTCTGAGCACCCGTTCGAAACGACCACGGGAAACATGCCCAGGTAGCCTTGGCAAAGGGTCACCAGGGTCGGCAGGTCGAGCCGACTCATGATCCCTCGCTGTCCTGTCGGCGACTGACATCTCTACAGTTTCCGTTCCAAAGGATCAGTCCGGGCTAATGCCAACCAGGATGAAGTGCCGGTTCGGCCACGATCGACCGCAAATCGCAGCTCTTCTATGCGCTGACCATGGCGCATCCGCTGGCTGCCTTCCCAGGCTGCCACCCAGACACAAGGCATTTGCGGTTTCACTTCGCAGCAACCATCTACCCGTACTCCCCCACAGGGGCCATTGCGTATCTGCTTGGGGCAATTCATCGGACAGGTCATTCCAGTGCTGGACAACACACATTCGCCGCACATCCGACAGTCAAAGAGCAGGCCCTTAAGTATTTTCTCAAGCCAGGTAATCACTCCATCCAGCCGCTCGCCGGTTACTTGGCTCAGCAACACAAGCAACTTGAACAAAGCGGGCGACAGCCCTAGATAGAGCGTTTCAAGCATACCCGCATGCCGGGTGGACCACTGACGAATGACGTACATGGTCAGGCGACCTGCCCTATGGCCGGAATGACTGCACTTGTCGCTGAAGCATGCTGCGCGGTCAACTGCACCAGTTGATTGCCCAACAGTCCATATCCAACGGGCCGACAGACCAGCTCCAGACCGAGTTGTCCGGCCACTTGCTGTGCCTGATCTACAAGAGACGCATCGCTACGTTGGGCCAGATAGACCAGGCGCCGGTAGTTGCCGAAATAGCTTGTGAGCAGCTGTGGAAATCGATCCAAACCCAAACCTTTGATCACCAGACGCTGAAAATTTCCAAGCAAGTAATCGGTGACGAAAAAACTGCCCGGCTCTTCGTTGACCAAGGCCTCGAATTGTTCTGTACCGGCATAAAAACTGTAGCAGTGCGGTCCGGGCAAGCGCTCGACCTCATATTCTGCCAGCACCCGGTCCAACTCACCCGCCGTCCCGCAATCACCATAGGCAACATAGATTCGTGCAAAAGCATGCCGGTTCTGCTCGATTACCTTGCGCACACCACCAGGTATTTTCGCTGGTTCATTGTGCCAGCTGGCTGGCAGGCACTGCACCTTGACGGCATCCCCCACTGGTCGCAGTACGGCCAGGACTTCGGCTGCCAGCGCACCACAGGCAATGACCAGCAGCCGCTGAGAGCCTTCTTCAGACGCTTGCATACTGGCTCTGGCTGCGCCGGGTCACCAGTTGTCTTGCCAACTCAGAACTGGTAGCGGCATCACGCCCATAGGCGTGAGCCCCTACCGCATCGGCAAATTCCTGGGTCAAGGGTGCACCACCGATCATAATGGAAAGCTGATCCTTAAGTCCCCGTTTGTCAAACTCCTCAATTACCAGACCCATATACGGCATGGTTGTGGTCAGCAGGGCCGACATGCCGAGGATATCCGGCTGATGCTGTTCGACCGCTTCAAGGTATTTTTCGACCGGATTATTGATCCCCAGATCAAAGACTTCAAAACCCGCCCCTTCCATCATCATGCCGACCAGGTTTTTCCCGATGTCATGAATATCACCCTTAACGGTACCAATTACGACCTTACCCATTTTTGGGGCATTTTCATCGGCGGCCAGCAAGGGGCGCAAAATTGACATTCCACCCTTCATGGCATTGGCACACATCAGCACTTCCGGTACAAAGAGGATGCCGTCACGAAAATCAACGCCCACAATACGCATCCCCTCGACCAAGGCGTTACCGAGGATGTCACTGGCATCCCAACCACGTGCCAACAGGATATCGACACCCTCACTGACCTCAGCTGCCAGACCATCATAAAGATCATCCTGCATTTGAGCCACCAGATCGTTATCATCCAGTGTATCCAGATCCAGCTCATCATCTTGGTCGGTCATGGCTACCCCACTCCATCGTCTGCTGTAACACGTTCTTGTGAAGCCAACACCCGGCATACATACCCAATCCGGACAGTTATTGACTAGTCAGTCAATAAATCGAATATTGATCATAGTTATCATCACAGTCAAGAGATTTATCTCATTTCCGGCAATAATTCTGACCCATTTCAGGACGGCAAAGTTTCCAATGAGCCCTCTATCCATATAACAAGCCCGAATGAGACTTGCGACTGGGCGGTAAAACCGATATGTTGCGGACCCTTCACCTATTCGGCTAGCGGGAACCACTGACCAACAACGTGGAACACTACGCGGTAAACCCGATTGGCTGGCGGGAACCGCTGACCAACAACGTGGAACATTACTATGGATATCGTTTGTCTCGATCTGGAAGGCGTATTGGTCCCGGAAATCTGGATCGGTGTGGCCAAACAGACCGGCATCGAAGCGCTGCAGCTCACCACCCGCGACATTGCCGACTACGATCAGCTGATGCGACATCGGCTACGACTGCTACACCAGCACCATTTGAAATTGGCTGACATTCAACAGGTCATTGCCGATCTACATCCTTTTGACACCACAGCCCACTTTCTCAAACAACTGCGAAGTCACCACCAACTGATTATTCTTTCTGACACTTTCTATCAGTTCGCCGGCCCCTTGATGGAACAGCTAGGTATGCCAACACTGTTCTGTCACAACCTGACGGTCGATCAACAAGGGAACATCACTGGCTATCGCTTGCGCCAAAAAGATCAAAAAACCGCCGCCGTTCGGGCGCTGCAAAATCTACAATTCAAGGTCGTTGCAGCCGGAGATTCCTATAATGATACCGGCATGCTGCAACAGGCCAACGCTGGAATTCTGTTTCGCCCTACCGAGGCACTGTGTCATGAATTTCCCCAGTTCCCGGTCTGCCACGACCACAAATCCCTGTTACAGGAGATTGAGGCGGCGGCAATCCACCAGAACTCATAACCATGAGATCAAACCTCACTTGAAACCTTACTGCGGACACCCATCGAGTACCAGCAGGCAGGACAGGTGATCCAGTTTTTCTCCAATCACCGACCAGTATTTGCGTGTTTCACCATTGACATTCTGCCCTTTGATCAACTGATCGATCAAACTGCGCTGGGCTAGCATCTGTCGAACGGTAGCCGCCACCGCAGCACCCGGATTCCGTGGCCGACTATAGACGATTTTTCGCAATTGGTTAGCGCTTTGATCAAAGCCGATGAACTGATCACGGGCTTTTCTGGCCCAGGTTTGTCGCCGCAACTGATAATCAGTACTCATCTGGGCCAGGAATGCATTCCTGGCTCGCTCACTATAATCTTCGATAATGTCATTATCAGCACGAATTTCATCCCAAGTTGGATAGTGGGTCGGGCGAGGCCGTGGTCTGGGTGTGGGAGATGGCCGAGGATGAGACCGTGGTGGCTGCGGGTTCGTATCAGGCTCTTGTCGAATACTCCCATTACCGCTGTTGGCCCGTGCAAATAGATTGCCCACCCACCTCAAACTGGTTTTGACACGCCGCCACGGTCGTCGCAATTGCCGATATCCATCTATCCAGGGTAGATCAAGCTCAATGTCATCAGCCTGAAGCTGAATTCGCTCCAGAAGATGCCGCAAACGATAGATTTGCTGGTGATATTGTGTTTTTCGCAGCAGCTGCTGCACAGTTTGCTGAAAGCGCTGTACCCGTGGCCGAAAAGCTCGCCGCACGTCGTCTTGTGCACTCCCATAATCGCGGTAATCCACCTGTCGTCCTAACTGCTCTATG
This sequence comes from Gammaproteobacteria bacterium, assembly GCA_011052285.1. GTDB lineage: Bacteria > Pseudomonadota > Gammaproteobacteria > Arenicellales > DRJH01 > DRJH01. The sequence continues at coordinate 11,992 of DRJH01000304.1, read as the reverse complement.
AATCTACGGCTACGATTTTCCAGTTCACGGACTGCATAGGTCAAATCCTGGTAACTGACCGCATATGCAGCATTTGAAAAAAATAGCCCACTCACCCAGGCTGTTGTTACGGAACTGAAGAAACCGTTCAGTCCATCGCCCTCCTGAGCGGAAATTGCCTGGGCAGAAATTGCCTGAGTGGAAACGGCAGTCAAACTAGTGGCCAGCAATAACCAAGCCAGACGAGTCCTGTTTCTGTTTACTCTCATTATCAGCACCTCTTACGCTAGTCTATCGGGAAATTCTTTCACGAAGACAAGACTACAGTAACAGATATGAACCGCAGCTGAATGTTCATTCGGCTAGGAGGCCCCACACTGCCAGTGGCACTGCGCTGTCGCGCAGCAAACAAATGGGTTTGGCCTGGGTGGATGCGGCATAATGCAATACTTAATTAACCAATCGAAACAATTGGTTAGAATTTTATTTGATAAGAGGCTGTCCGAGAATAGAGAACCTGTGGCGGTTAAGTGGTGTAGATTTGATATCGTTTCCGATAACGGTTACCTGCTGATTTCAGGCTTGCTGAGGCGGTAACTCACCGAGCTCACGAAGTACTAAATCGCTATCCCCGATATTCAATTCCATCAGCCGCTTCAAGTGACTAAAACTATCAATATCAATATGCTCCCAGCAGCAGCCAATGTGTGATTCACCCATAAAAACCACATGCACCTGCATCTCGATATCCACATCTTTCTCTAAATGCAGATAAAGGTGTAGGCGTGAACCCTCCTGGAACTTGCTGTCGGAAGGCCGACCAAGCAACACACCTTTCAATGAGATATCGATCAATGCACAGCGATATCGTCCAGAAGCATTCTGTAAATCGGCTGTACAGTCAAACTGAATTCGTTTAAACCTGCGTCGATCCTGGGTTGTTGGTGAAGAGATGTTCATAGTAATGTTTGAATCCAAAAGTCTGTTAGTTCATCAAGCATCCTCTACCCTTAGCGGTAATCTTGTCAAGTGACTTTACACCCATACCGGTTGCCTCGCTTGTTACAGCCAACCTGAAGACCGGGGCAAACTCCCCTCATCTGAATCGTTACCAAAAATACAGAACAAGCTTTTTCAGGCAAACGGATGTGAGCGGATCAAGGTACTGTCACGTTCAGCCCCGGTGGAAACCATCGCCACGGCCACACCGGTTAGCTGCTCAATACGTTCGATATAGGCCCTGGCATTGGTCGGCAGCTGATCGTAGTGTTGCACACCGGCCACTGGTGTGCACCAGCCAGGTAATGACTCATAGATGGGTACGCATGCAGCCAGTGCTTTGGCACCAGCCGGTGGAATAGACCGTTGTCGCCCCTCCAAGGTATATCCGGTACAGATTCTGATTTCATCCAGGCCATCCAGGACATCAAGTTTGGTAACACACAGGCCACTGAGGCTATTCAACCGGCAGGCACGACGGGCCAACACTGCATCAAACCAACCACAGCGTCGGGGTCGCCCGGTGGTAGCACCAAATTCACAACCACGCTCACCCAGAATATGACCCGTGTCATCTGTCAGTTCCGTAGGAAATGGGCCACCACCGACCCTTGTGGCATAGGCCTTGACAATACCCAGCACATAATCGAGATCCAGCGGTCCAACGCCGCTACCGGCTGCAGCTGCTCCGGCCGTGGTGTTGCTGGAGGTAACGAAGGGATAGGAACCATGATCGATATCCAGCATCGTACCCTGGGCCCCCTCGAACAACAGCGACTTGCCGGCCGCTCTGAAAGTGGCTAAACGGCCAGCCACGTCGCCGATCATGGATGACAACTGTTCTCCTAATTGCAGGGCAGCATCCAGTACCTTCTGGTAATCAACCGTATCCACTCGATAATAATGTTCCAAACTGTAGTTATGAAATGCCATGACCTCACGCAAATGCTCACTGAAGGAACCTGGGTCGAGGAGTTCACCCACCCGTAATCCGCGTCGTGCCACCTTGTCTTCATAAGCCGGCCCGATACCACGTCCGGTGGTACCGATGGCCTTCCCACCAAGTGCTTTTTCACGCGCCAGGTCCAATGTCACATGGTAGGGCATAATCAAAGGGCAGGACTCGCTGATCAGTAATCGTTCACGAACAACGACGCCCTGTCCCTCCAGGGTTCGTATTTCCGCCTCCAGTGCCTCGGGATCTAGTACCACGCCATTGCCGATAAAACAATGGGCATCGGGTCGCAAGATACCGGAAGGCACCAAATGTAAAATTGTTTTCTGTCCGCCAATCACCAATGTATGACCAGCATTATGCCCGCCCTGAAAACGCACTACCCCATCAGCCCGCTCGGACAGGAGGTCGACGATCTTACCCTTGCCCTCGTCACCCCACTGGGCGCCCACCAACACCACATTTCTAGGCATGTCTATGACCCCCTTTAATGCACTTCATGTACCCAAACTCCATTCTTGAGCACCAAATGCTCACGGGCCAGGGAATAATCGGCATCAGTAATGGCCCCGGTGACTTCGATAACGCGTTTTCCTGAAGCTCGCAGCTGTTCTATACAGGCGTGTAGATCCGGATCAGCGCTCAAAGGAGCGAGTATACAATCCCGATGAGTCTGCTTTTCAGCAGACACTTGGCGGACTAATTTACGCAAATCCGCCGAAAATCCGGTGGCCGAACGATTTTGCCCAAAAACCTTGCCAATACCGTCATAGCGCCCTCCCTGAGCCAACAAGGCTGCAGTCTGGGGTGCATACAACGAATAGATAATACCTGTGTGGTAGCGAAAGCCCCGTAATTCAGCCAGATCAATGTGTATGGAGAGATCCGGAAGGGTCGCTGTTAACTGCTGCAAAACAGACTCCAGATCATCCATGGCCCGGCTCACCTCAGGGCCTGCCACAGCCAATTCTGATCGCGCCCGTGCCAGCACAGTAACATCACCATGCAAACCCAGCAACACCATGAACCAATCGCAAATCGACACCGAGAGGTTGTTTTTCTGAAAAAAATGCAGTAAGTCAGGTTTCGCTTTACGCAATAAAATCGAAAACAGGGTTTGTTCCTGTGCCTCGGTCAAACCGGCGGCGGCCACCAATCGGCGGTAGACATCGACATGCCCAAGATCCAGACAGGGTTGCAGTAGACCCGTCTGCTGGACCGCCTCGACCATCAATCGAATGATTTCACAGTCACCCGCCGGACCCGTATCACCGAACAGCTCGGCACCGATCTTCAGCGGTTCGCGACTACCGGCTGGCTCATCTGTGTGGGTATACAACACCGGGCCTGCGTAACAAAGCCTGGCAACCATCTGCCGATGCAGATAACGGGCATCAATCCGTGCCACCTGTGGCGTCATGTCCGCACGCACACCCAGGGTTCGGCCGGTCACCTGATCGGTAAACTTGCAAATCTTCAACTCCAGGTCTTCACCGGCACCTGTGAGCAGTGAATCGAGAAATTCAACCAGCGGTGGCACCACCAGATCGTAACCCCAGACATCGAATAAATCGAGAATGCTACGTCGCAGCCTTTCCAGCAACCAACCATCTTCCGGTAGCAACTCCTCCATACCATCAGGCAAGAGCCAACGATGTCTCTTCATGCCGTTCTGTTCTCAGACTCGTTCAATTAGGGCCTTGTCCGATCAGCTGTAATAGTAGCAGACCGGCCAACATCCCCAGCAGTCCCATGACACGCAAGGCCCGCGAACTGACTTGCAAAGCCCGGGTCATGGCATCTTTCCAGGCCTGGGGGCTAAGAAACGGTAACAACCCCTCGATTACCAGGACCAGCGCCAAGGCACGAAACAGCTCCTGCCAGTTCACAATCGCCAGCCCTCAATTGAATTTACTGCGCGGGTTTAGCGTCAGGTTTCGCCTGTTTGAAGTAGCGAAAAAATTCTGAGCTCGGATCAACCACCAGCATGCTTCCCCCACCGGAAAAAGAGCTTTTGTAGGCGTTGATGCTGCGATAAAAACTGTAGAACTCCGGATCACGATTATAGGCTTCGGCGTAAATATTGGCAGCATCCGCATCTCCCTGGCCCTTCACCTTCTGTGCCTCACGACGGGCATTGGCCAGGATAATCGTACGCTGGCGGTCGGCATCCGCCTGAATTTTTTCCGCCGTCTCAGCACCTCGTGCTCGTAATTGCTTGGCGATACGGGAACGCTCTGCCTCCATTCGCACATAAACGCGCTCACTCACGGCCGGCACCAGATCGACACGCTTGAGTCGTACATCGACAACCTCGACGCCGATTTGACCGGCTTCAACATTGACGGCTTTACGTACCACATCCATGATCTCCGCCCGGTCACCGGAGATGACCTGACGCACACTGCGACGACCGAACTCTCTGCGCAGGCTGTCATTGACTCGCTGCGCCAGCCGCCGTCTGGCCTGGGCGGCATTACCGGACACCGTAACCTTATATTTTGCGACATTGGAAATCCGCCATTTTACGAATGAATCCACCATCAGATTTTTCTTTTCGTTGGTCAGATACAATTCCGGATTGGCATCCATGGTCTGAATGCGGGCATCAAAAAACTCCACATTATTAATAAAGGGGGTTTTCCAGTGCAACCCGGGCTTTTCATCAGAGCTGATAATTTCACCAAATTTAAAGACCAGCGCCTTCTCACGCTGATCAACATAGTAGGCAGAATTGGCGAGCAACACCACAGCCAACGCCAGGATCAAGATTGCTAACATGGATCGTCCGGACATTATTGGGTCCTCATTCGATTTCTGGGGTCAGCCTTGGTACGACGATTCAGGCCGGGAAGAACAGCATCAGTGGAAGAAACCGTGTCGGCTGCCGGTTGTCGACTTCGTATCGATGGTAAAGAATTCATCAATTTTTCCAGCGGTAGATAAAGCAAGGTATTACTACCCTTTTTCTCATCAATCATTAGCTTCGGTGTGTTGGACATAACCGACTCCATAGCATCAAGATACATACGCTTGCGAGTTATTTTCGGTGCTTTCTGATAGGCCGCCAACACTTTCAGGAATCGTTCCGTTTCACCCCGAGCGCCGGCCACCACACTGGCCTGATAAGCTTCCGCCTCCTGTTTGATTCGTGCGGCAGCGCCCCGAGCCCTGGGGATCCGGTCATTGGCATAGGCTTCGGCCAGATTTTTCTTCTGCTGCTCATCTTCACGTGCTTTTACCGCATCATCAAATGCACCTTTAACCTGTTCCGGCGGCTGGGCATTTTGCATTTCCACCGAACGCACATTAACTCCGGTCTCATAACGATCGAGAATTTTCTGCAGCAGATCTCGCACCTGCAGGGCGATTTCCGCACGGCCTTCGGTAAGGGTAAAATCCATTGTGCTATGACCGACAACCTCCCGCACCGCACTTTCAGTGGCCTGTCGTACCACCATCGAGGGTTCATCAGCGACATTGAACAACAGCTTCCGTGGATCCTTTATGTCATACTGCACGGCAAAATGAATATCGACGATATTCTCGTCTTTGGTTAGCATCAGCGCTTCTTGGGGAACCGCACCGGTCCGATTGGACGAATTGCTGGTGCGATAGCCTACTTCGATGGTATTAACCTTCTGCACATTGACATTTTCCACCGTTTCCACCGGATAAGGCAAGTGCCAGCGCAGGCCAGCGTCGGTGGTCTCGGTGAATTTTCCGAAACGCAATACTACCCCGGTTTCACCCTGCTTGACGGTATAAAAGCCACTGGCGATCCAGACCGCCAGACCGAGTACTACGACCACCAGCAATCCCGTACCCCCCGAAAGCATCCCTGTTCCTCCGGGAACACCGCCTCCACCTTTTCTACCGCCTGTGCCAACACCGAAGCGTTTCATGAGGTTGCGAAACAGCTCGTCAAGATCAGGCGGGCCCTGTTGGGTATTACGTTTATTCCAGGGGTCCTTATCGTCCGAACCCGGTTGATTCCACGGCATAATTTATGCTCCGCATATCAGCGTGTTTGTCGTGCTCTCAAAGGGTTACCAAGAGATCACGGTTAGTTGAAGAAATGGTAACTATTCAACGTATTCATCTTTTGTCCCATTACGGCGTTATGTTCGTACTCGAATGCTCACATAGGACCTATATGCTCACATTCTCCGTGCGAATATGCCTGGTACTGAACCAAAATCTAAACACGCTGAATCGTTACAAGAAATGAAGCTCGATTTTACCCGCAAGCGAGGCGCATTACCAATCCTGCGGCAATAATTGTCAACTCAGGAATCGGGCCACCCATGTGGGGTATTCAAGCCAAAACCACATCAGCCGCTGCCGTAGATGAGGGCGTATTGTCCGGCTTCACTGCGCACAGCGATAAGCCCCGTCCTGAAACCTGCTTTCGCAACTGCCCAAGAGCGGGTAGATCCAGCCGTAATTCCAGATCCCAGCCGCCATCTTGCAGCTCGGTTTCCAGCATCACTACACCCTGTTGATACAAACGGGCGCGTAATTGTCCGTGTTGAGGCGGAACTTGCAAACGCCAGAAACTGTGATCCCGGGTTAGCCAGGCCACTACGGCTTGCCGCAACGCCACAAATCCCTGTTGTTGCTGCGCACTCAACCAAACCTTGCCTGGCAGGCCCACTGCATCGTATTGCACACCGGGCTGATGACCAGACAAATCGATTTTGTTGAAAACCGTCAATACAGGCACCCGGTCAGCTCCGATTTCTGAGAGCACATTGCGGACCTGCTCGATACAAAACTGCACATCCAGCGCAGCATCATCTACGACATGAATCAGTAATGTAGCTTCCCTGACTTCTTCAAGGGTAGAATGAAATGCCTCAACCAAAGAATGCGGCAGATCACGAATAAAGCCCACTGTATCGGACAATACGACCTGACCAACACGCCCCAGGTCCAGCTTGCGCATGGTTGGATCCAGGGTTGCAAACAAGCGATCCTCCTGGAGCACATTGGCACCGGTTAATTGGTTAAACAGGGTCGACTTACCGGCATTGGTATACCCCACTAACGATACCGTAGCAACAGGCGCCCGCTTGCGTGCCCGGCGACGCAGCTGCCGTTGGCTGGTGACCTTGCGTAAACGCTGCCGCAGTGTGCGAATGCGAATTCCGAGTAACTGACGGTCAGTTTCCAGTTGGGTCTCACCCGGGCCGCGCAGACCGATACCACCCTTCTGACGTTCAAGATGAGTCCAACCTCGTACCAGGCGCGTGGAAAGGTGTTGAAGTTGTGCCAACTCAACTTGCAACTTGCCTTCATGGCTGGTGGCACGCTGTGCAAAGATATCCAGAATCAGTCCCGTCCTTGATAGCACCCGGCACTGTAAAGTCCGCTCCAGGTTGCGTTCCTGAACCGGGGAAATATCGTGATCAACCACCAACAGATCAATCCCCTCTGCACTGATCCGTTGCTGCAGTTCCTGGACCTTGCCGGAGCCAAAATAAGTTGCCGGATGGGGCGCATCCCTGGCCGTATTGACCCGACCACAGACCAGCCCACCGCTGGCCTTGACCAGCAAGGCCAATTCAGACAATGAGAGCCCGGCAATATCCCCGGCATCAACCCGATAACGGGGGCGCTGGTGTGCAACAATTACCCGTTCAGGCTGAATTCCACTAATTGCCAGGTCACTGATTGCCAGGAGTGGGTTCTGAGTGGTCAGATTCTTCTGCGCTCTGATCCGGGGCTTCCTGTGGAATTTTCACCATTCTGGATGGCACCACGGTTGAAATCGCATGTTTATAAACCATCTGACTGACGCTGTTCTTCAGCAACACCACAAACTGATCGAAAGAGTCAATCTGACCCTGTAATTTAATACCATTCACAAGATAAATGGCTACCGGAACACGCTCTCTGCGTAAGACATTCAAAAACGGATCCTGCAGGGCCGCACCCTTTTGCTGAGGCATACTTCACTCTCCATAGAACTACTGCCATGTCCTTCTGACTCGCATTGGCCAGTACAGAACATTCTGATTATTTACACAACCGCCTGAAACCCGCTTCCTGCCTGGAGCTCTGTTTTATGCTCAGGCACCTGCAGCTACGGCGAATGTGGATTCTAGCACGGCTGGTAAATGGATGTGATTTATTTGCAGCCATGCCTTTACATACTCCGTCATAATGCGCCCATCCGCTGGCGGATTCAACCACCAGGTTACCCCTGCAGTATGGCGCAACCAGGTCAGCTGCCGCTTGGCCAGCTGCCGGGTCACAATCACAGCGCGTGTCTGCGCCTCGGCAAGACTGCAGCGTCCTTGCAGGTACTGCCAGAGCTGTCGATACCCGACCATTTTGAGCGCCGGCATGGCTTCATCCAATCTGCCAGAATCCAGTAATGATCGGACTTCTTCGAGTAGCCCCTGTTCCAACATTGCAACAAAACGCCGGGAAATTCTATCATGCAGCAGTGCCCGTTCCCCCGGCAACACACATAATCGTAGCACCGGATTTGGTAGCGACTGGGGGCGGTGACTCCATTGCAGATCCGAGAGTTTTTGACCCGTCAGGGTGATGACTTCCAACGCGCGTTGAATACGCTGCTGATCATTGGGCTGGATCCTTGCAGCCGCCAGTGGATCAAGATGATGCAATTGAGCATGTAGGGCGGGCCAGCCGAGCTGGCTCGCGCGCCGGGCGATATCCTGACGCAGCACGGGATCCTGTTCCGGTAGTGAGGACAAACCCGACAGTAGGGCGTGAACATATAGCATCGTTCCCCCCACCAGTAGCGGCAAATGGCCACGATCGACGATTTCCGGGATTAACCGCAAGACATCATGGCGAAACTGGGCCGCAGAATAGGTCTGGCTCGGTTCCCTGATATCAATAAGGTGATGAGGATACCGGGCCAGAGTTGCCGAATCCGGCTTGGCCGTACCGATATTCATATGCCGATAGACCTGGGACGAATCAACACTGATAATCTCCAGCGACAATACATCACACAGGGCCATCGCCAATGCGGTCTTACCGGCAGCCGTCGGTCCCAACAGGCACAACAAAGGCAGGTGTGGATCTATTGCAGACAGCTGACCTTCCTTAACGCCCACGCTGGAACCACTTGTCCAATTCAGCGAGGCTTACCTGCGTCCAGGTAGGGCGCCCATGATTACACTGGCCACTGCGTTCGGTGTGCTCCATCTGCCGTAACAGGGCATTCATTTCCGCCAATTCCATTCTGCGATTAGCCCGTACTGAGCCATGACAGGCCATTCTGGACAATACCTCGTTAGCATGCTGCAACAACAGATCTGTTGCCCCAAGATGCAGAATATCCGACAGCAAATCCCTGGTTAGTGCCGCTAAATCCGCTTCGGCCAGCAAAGCCGGGGCAGCACGTACTGCCAGACATTCGGGCCCCATTTGCTCAAGTTCCAATCCCAACGCCATAAACTCTTCGCCATGCTCAAGGGCCACGAGAACCTCCTGTTCACTAACCCGCACCGTCACCGGCACCAGCAATGGCTGACCGCACAGGGCCTGGCTTGCATATTGTTGCTTAAGACCTTCGTAAACAACCCGCTCATGGGCGGCATGCAGATCCACTACTACCAGCCCTTTGCTGTTCTGGGCCAGAATATAAACCCCATGTAGCTGACCCAGTGCATAACCCAGAGGTGGTGCTGAAGCTGCTTGCGGATCACCACCTGGCGTGTTGTGGTCAGGAACATTGTCACTGGCCAGTGCCTGCCAGGCCGAAATCTGTTCCTGAACCTGTGCCGGAGGCTGCTGGCCATGGTGAGAATAGCGACTCACTGCCGCACCCGAAAATACCCTGTGGGTAGGATCTGCAGCAACCGAGCCCGGACTCTGAGCTATTGCGGTTTGTTCCGCTGTGGCATCCATTGCATCCAGCGACAGGACCGAATGGGCCACAGTCCCTGCACTACCCGACAAGGCCCGGTGAATACACCGGAACAAAAAGTCGTGCAGCCCCCTACTGTCGCGAAACCGTACCTCATGCTTGGCCGGATGAACATTGACATCGACCTGTCTTGGATCCATCTCCAACAACAGCACAAATGCGGGCTGACGACCCGGCTGCAGGACATCCTGAAAGGCGCGACGTACCGCGTGGGCGATCAGGTGATCCGTCACCACCCGGCCATTAACGAAAAAGTACTGCTGATCGCGCTGCCGTCGTGCTACCGCAGGTAACCCGACAAAACCAGACAACGATAAATCTGCGACTTGTTCCGCGATTTGGATTGATTGTTCAATAAAGGCCTGCCCCAGCACCTGACCCACCCGACCGCGAAGTGCCTTATCCGCAGCTGCCGGGTAGCGCATCCCAGACCGTTGGTTATTGTAAAACAGCAAGCTTACCCCCGGACGACTCAGTGCCAGCCTGCGCAGCGCTTCCTCCAGGTGGTGCAATTCGGTTTTCTCGGTGCGCAAGAACTTGCGCCGGGCCGGGGTATTATAAAACAACTCCCGGCAGATGACTTCGGTGCCACAAGCCATGGCACAGGGTTTTATATCCCCCACGGTATAACCCCCTTCACTGCGCAGTGACCAGCCATGCTCCTGTTCTCGCATTCTTGAACGTAGCAATAGACGGGATACGGCACCGATACTGGGCAGTGCCTCACCCCGAAACCCCAAGGTGGCGATCTGCTGTAGCGAATCCATGGAATCCAGCTTGCTGGTCGCATGACGGGTCATAGCCAAAGGCAATTCCTCCCGACTCATGCCCGACCCATTATCACTAACCTGAATCAGCTTCTGTCCACCAGCCTCTACCCACACTTCGATACGGTCAGCACCGGCATCAAGACTATTTTCGATCAGCTCTTTGAGCAGGGAAGCCGGTCGCGCGATCACCTCCCCGGCTGCGATATGGTTGATCAGGCGATCGTCCATCTGCTGAATACGAACGCTGCTCATCAGCTGCTCTGTGTAATGGCGGGTTGTAGCGAACGTCGTGTGCCTGCCTGGGTAGTGAAACTACCCACATGCGAGGCCTTGTAACGACGTATATAAGCCTTGATTCCTCTGTATACCGCTTGTGCAATTTTATTCTGATAGGCTGCACTACGCAGTTTGCGCTCTTCACGAGGATTGCTGATAAATCCGGTTTCAACCAGGATGGAGGGAATATCCGGCGACTTGAGTACAATAAAACCCGCCTGTTCAACCTTGCGACCGTGCAGGGGAACCACTTTACGCAAACTCTTGAGCACCTGCTTACCAAATTCGATACCGTCGGTAATGGTGCGGGTCATCGACATGTCCAGTAGCACCCGGGCGACCACGGAATCCTTGTTACGCAGACGCACGCCTCCGGTTAAATCTGCAGCATTTTCACGCCTGGCCAACCAGCGGCCCATTTCGCTGCTGGCACCACTGCGTGATAACGCATAGACCGACGAGCCACGTGCCGAAGCTTGTGGAAAAGAGTCGGCATGAATGGAAACAAAAAGATCCGCTTTCTTTTTTCTGGCAAAGCGGGTTCGCCCACGCAAGCTGATGAAATAATCGCCCCGACGCGTCAGCTCGGGCCGTAAACCGGGGACTTTTTGTAATAGTCTTTGCAAACGTTTGGCAATCGACAAAACCACGGTTTTTTCTCGTGTCCGGCGATGCCCGATGGCCCCCGGATCTTCTCCGCCGTGACCCGCATCAATAACAATGATAATGTCTCTGGGACGCGCCGGGCGAGCTGGAGAACGGGTCGCTAACGTGGGTCTTTTTCTGTGCGAGGTCACAGCCCTGGAGCCCTTTGGCTTATTCTTGACATCGAACAGATCAACCACCAATCGGTACGGGTAGTTGCCCGCAGGCTTGAGCACAAAGCTGTCCGCAGAAACCGGTTTTTGCAAATCAAACACGATTTGCAAGGCACCTTTACGCGTACGCCCTCTTCGTACTGTCCGTAAAAAATGCCCACCCGGAGCCACTTCCAGTAGTTTTCCACGCCAGCGAGTATGTGGAAGAGTGATTACCAGGCGCAAAGGGGATTTAAGAAAATATTGTCGAAAAGCCACTTTCGATGATAAATTGAACACCACC